>NZ_JBXWRZ010000065.1:0-12414 GCF_059613165.1 Ruegeria sp. BHSB172 | reverse complement strand
GACGGCGGTGCTCGTCCTCTTCGGCGGCCATGCCGTCGAAGATCTTCGCCGTCGCCGGATAGTCCTGGCGCAGCATTTCCGCATAGGACCGATAGATTCGCGCGTCGTCCTCTTCGGACGAAATCGCAAGCGCGAGGATTTCCTGCTCGGTCAGATCCTTGAAGTGTTTGCGTTGGGTGAAAAACAGCATCTCTGCCCCATTTTTAGAATGGTTCTAATATATCCGGTGCGATCGGGCATTCAACCCTTGTCGAAAACCGTTGAAACTGAACTGTACGGTTTATAGATTTGCAGCACCACCCAGCCAAGGAGACACCATGACCCAAGCCGCCACCATCGTGCGTACCGGACGGAAATTCGACCAGGTTCTGAAAGGCGCCCGTGAGGTTTTCATGGCGGACGGGTTCGAAGGCGCCAGCGTCGATGACATCGCACGCGCGGCGGGCGTATCGAAGGCCACGCTCTACAGCTATTTCCCCGACAAGCGGCTTCTGTTTTCCGAGGTGGCGCAGACCGAGTGCTGCCGTATGGCTGAAAACGTGTTGGCCATGATCGACGAGACCAAGCCCGTGCGCGAGGCGTTGATGATCACGGCAACCCATCTGACCCGGTTTCTGGTGTCGGATTTCGCGCAGCAGGTGTTCCGCATCTGCGTGGCCGAGCGCGACCGGTTTCCCGAACTGGGCAAGGCGTTCTACGAGGCAGGCCCCGCCAACGGCCAGCGCCAGATGGCCGAATACCTGGAAAAAGCCGTGGCCAAGGGCGAACTGGCGATTGATGACGTGCATTTTGCCGCCGAACAATTCGCCGAACTGTGCAAGGTGCGCCTGTGGACGCTGGCGGCCTTGGGGATCCAGACCCGGTTCTCGGACGAGGAAATCGACGAAGTGGCCAGGAACGCGGTCGAGATGTTCATGGCGCGGTACGGCACCTGACGGATCGGCTCAACCCGACAGCCCAACCAGCGCCACACCGCCCGCCATCAGAACTGCGGCCCCCAGCCTGCGCACCCAATAGCCTTCGTGCAGGAAGACGAAGCCGATCAGGGCCGCAAAAATCACCGAGGTTTCCCGCAACGCCGAGACCGCCCCCAGCGGTGCGAAATTCTTGGCATAGAGCACCAGCCCATAGGCCAGCATCGATACGAAACCGCCCAGGATGCCGATCGCCCAGGTGCGCACCGGAAGCTGTGCCAGAACCTGGCGCCGTCGAAGGCCCACAAATCCGGCGATGAACAGATGCAAAAACGCTCCCCAAGCCCAGTAGCTGAGCGTGTTTCCAGACAGCCGCACCCCGATGCCATCCACAACCGAATAGACCGAGATGCAAAGTCCGGTACCCACCGCAAACCCCAGCGCTGCGCCGCCGACCCCTTGCCGGAGCGAGCTCCAACTGCTGAGCTGGATGCCGACCGCGATCAGGCCGATGCCGATCCAGGCTTGCAGGGGCAGAACCTCATCCAGCAAAAGATAGGCCCACAGCGCCACCAACGCAGGAACGATGCCCCGCGCGATCGGGTAGACGACGCTGAGGTCCCCATGCTGATAGGCTTTGCCCAGCATGTAGTAATAGCCGAAATGCACCACCGTGGACAAAAGGATGTAGACAAAGCTTTCGCCGCCCGGAAAGGGCAGGATAAGGATCATGACGCTGGCCGGGATCACATGCCCGAAGGCCACAAGGCCCAGCGTCGTCGTCCGGTCGCCCGCAGTTTTGACGATGGCGTTCCAGACGGCGTGCAGGATGGCAGCCGACAGAATGATCGCGATGACGAATGGGCTCACCGGCGGTCCTCAGGTGATGGGGCGGCCCCAAGCAGGATCGGCCCGGCTGCAACTTTCTCCCACCGGGCTGTCAGCGGGGCCGCGCCGGTGGTCGATTCCGGTTACATCGGATTGGCCTTCGCGCGCAAGGTTCCTAAGTCTGGAACAGCAAGAGTCCAAAGGCGCGTTGCTGGTCTTAAGCCGTTGCACGCCGTCCGGCGTCGATGCCGGCGATCTTGTCCAACAGGTCGATGATTTCACTCGTTCCGCTACCGCTCCGCAGGTTGGTGAATACGAATGGCCGATCACCGCGCATCCGGGCCGCATCGCGCTGCATCACCGACAGATCCGCTCCGACATGCGGGGCAAGGTCGATCTTGTTGATGATCAGGATGTCCGACCGGGTGATCGCGGGGCCACCCTTGCGGGGGATCTCTTCGCCCGCGGCCACATCGATCACATACATCGTCACATCGGCCAGTTCCGGGCTGAAGGTGGCCGACAGGTTGTCACCGCCGGATTCGATCAGGACGATCTCGACCTCGGGGTGACGGCGTACCATCTCGGCCACCGCGGCCAGATTGATCGAGGCATCCTCGCGGATCGCCGTATGCGGGCAGCCTCCGGTTTCCACCCCGATCACCCGGTCCTGCGGCAGGATCTGCATGCGCATCAGCGCCTCGGCGTCTTCTTGCGTGTAGATGTCATTGGTGATCACCCCGATCGAGTGGGTGTCGCGCAGCGCGCGGGCGAGGGCGGCGGTTAGGCTGGTCTTGCCCGCACCGACCGGGCCGCCGATGCCCACCCGCAGAGGGCCGTTCATGCTGCTCATGTGCGGAATATCCTTGGTTGTTGAGTTTCATGTTGCATGGCCGCGATCTCGGCCAGAAAGGCGGTGCCGGACAGGGCGGACAGATCGGCCTCCACCGCCGCGTGGGCCTGATGTGCGCACAAGGGCGCCATGTCTCGGACCACCCCTTGCGCAGCGGTCTGGCCCAAGGGCATCAGCCGCTGCGCGGCCGAAACAAGATTGCTGATGAACGCATGCAAATACAGCCGCGCGGTCGGTTCCACCGGCAAACCGGCGTGGCGCGAGGCGCAGCCGACGGCGACGGGATAGGTCAGATCCGTCAGTTCGATGTCCCAGACCGCTGCCGTCACACCGCAGAAGGCAGCGCCCTGTTGCGCGGTCTCGAACCTGCGCTCGAAGGGGCCGGCGAAGGCGCGGGCCATATCGTCAAGTTCGGCCACGGCAAGCTCGGATTTGGCGCGCCAAGCGGCGGTCAGAAACAGGGCATCCGACCATCCCGCACCGTGTTCCAGCACGTCGTGCAGCCAGTCCCGCAGGCTGGCCGCATCGTGCACCGCGCCCGATTGAACCAGACGTTCCAGACCGTGCGAATAGGCAAAAGCCCCGACCGGGTAGGCGGGTGACAGCCACTGCGTCAGCGTCAGCAGATCAAGGTCAGTGGCTGTGGCCATGCGTCCGCCCGTGCCCATATGCGCCGCCTTCGGGGCTGAAGGGCGCGCGGATGTCTTGAACCGTCGCGCCAAGTTTCAGCAGCATGTCGCGGATCACGTGGTCGCGGCGGATCACCAGGCGGTCGGGCTCGATCTGGCAGGGGGTGTGGCGGTTGCCGATATGCCAGGCAAGCCGAGTCAGATCGGGGCCGGTGACGGCGAACAGGTCCTCTTCGGCGGCAACCACCTCGATCAGGCGGCCATCGGCCAGTTCGAACGCGTCCCCCCCGTCCAGCGAGGTCGTCTGCGACAGATCCACTAGGAACTCCTCGTTCTGGGTGGTGCGCAGCATCCGGCGGCGCAGAAAGCGGTCTTCGTAGTTCAGCGTCACGGTGCCATGGGTTTCGTCCCACTGACCGTTGCGGCGGATTTTCTGTGATGTGGCAAGCATCGAGGGCATCCCTTTTCAGAACAGGAAATAGCGTTGCGCCATGGGCAGGGTTTCGGCGGGTTGGCAAGTCAGCAATTCACCGTCGGCGCGTACCTCGTAGGTTTCGGGGTTCACGTCGATTTCGGGCAGGGCATCGTTCAGTCGCAGATCGCGCTTGCCGATCGCGCGCGTGTTGCGCACGGCGACGGTCTGCTTGGCCAGGCCCAGACGCGCGGCGATGCCGTCCTCTTGCGCGGCTTCCGACACGAAGGTCACCGCGCCCTGCTCGACCGAGCGGCCATAAGCCCCCCACATCGGCCGGGAATAGACCGGCTGAGGCGTGGGGATCGAGGCGTTCGGATCGCCCATCTGCGCACAGGCGATGGTGCCGCCCAGCAAAACCATCTCGGGCTTCACGCCGAAAAAGGCGGGGTTCCACAGCACCAGATCAGCGCGTTTGCCCTCCTCGATGCTGCCGATATGGGTACCCAGCCCGTGCGCGATGGCCGGGTTGATCGTGTATTTCGCGATATAGCGGCGCACGCGGAAATTGTCGTTTTCGCCCGTTTCTTCAGGCAGGCGCCCGCGTTGCTTCTTCATCTTGTCGGCGGTCTGCCATGTGCGGATCAGCACCTCACCCACGCGGCCCATCGCCTGACTGTCGGACGCGATGATGCTGAAGGCGCCCATGTCGTGCAGAATGTCCTCGGCCGCGATGGTCTCGCGCCGGATGCGGCTCTCGGCAAAGGCCACGTCCTCGGGGATGGATTTGTCGAGGTGATGGCAGACCATCAGCATGTCCAGATGCTCTTCGACCGTGTTCACCGTAAAGGGCCGGGTCGGGTTGGTCGAGGAGGGCAGCACATGCGTTTCGCCGCAGATCTTGATGATGTCGGGGGCGTGGCCACCACCCGCGCCCTCGGTGTGGAAGGCGTGGATCGTGCGGCCTTTCATGGCGGCCACGGTGTTTTCGACGAACCCGCTTTCGTTCAGCGTATCGGTGTGGATCATCACCTGCACGTCCATCTCGTCGGCCACCGACAGGCAGCAATCGATGGCCGCAGGGGTGGTGCCCCAGTCCTCGTGCAGCTTCAGGGCGCAGGCCCCGGCCAGGACCTGTTCGCGCAGAGCAGCCGGCTGCGAGGCGTTGCCCTTGCCCGCAAAGGCCAGGTTCATCGGAAAGGCGTCGGCCGCCTGCAGCATGCGCCCGATATGCCAAGGGCCGGGCGTGCAGGTAGTGGCTAGCGTGCCATGCGCCGGGCCGGTGCCGCCGCCCAGCATGGTGGTCAGGCCGGAATGCAGCGCATCCTCGATCTGTTGCGGGCAGATGAAATGGATGTGGCTGTCGAACCCGCCGGCGGTCAGGATGCGGCCCTCGCCGGCGATGGCCTCGGTGCCGGGGCCGACGATGATCTCCACGCCGGGCTGCGTGTCGGGGTTGCCCGCCTTCCCGATCCGGGCGATGCGTCCGTCCTTCAGGCCCACATCCGCCTTGTAGATGCCGGTCCAGTCAACGATCAGCGCATTGGTGATCACGGTGTCCACCGTCCCTTCGGCGCGGGTTGCCTGAGACTGCCCCATGCCATCGCGGATCACCTTGCCGCCGCCGAACTTTACCTCTTCGCCATAGGTGGTCAGGTCGCGCTCGACCTCAATGATCAGGTCGGTATCCGCCAGCCGCACCTTGTCGCCCTTGGTGGGGCCGTACATGGCGGCATAGTCGGAACGTTTGATCTGGGCTGGCATCAGAGGTCTCCCATGACTGCGCCGTTGAACCCGAACACGCGCCGCGCGCCGCCGATCGGGATCAGCTGCACTTCGCGCCGCTGGCCGGGTTCGAAACGCACGGCGGTTCCGGCGGCGATGTCCAGCCGCATGCCGTGGGCGGCGGCCCGGTCGAAGTCCAGCGCCGGATTGGTTTCGGCGAAATGATAGTGCGAGCCCACCTGTACAGGCCGGTCACCGGTATTGGCCACCATCAGTGTGATCGCCGTCGCGCCCGCGTTCAGCTCGATTTCGCCGGGGGCAGTGATGACCTCACCGGGGATCATTTGCGCGCCTTCAGCCAAAATGCGACGCCGCCGATCGCCAGCAGCAGGACCAGCACCAGCCAAGTGCCCGAGTCATGCGGGTGCAGGTGCGGCCCGTCATGCGCCAGCGCGGGTGCGGCCATCAGGGCGAAGGGCAGGAAACCCGGGTATTTCATCGTCATCTCCTTCAGCGGATGGGGTTGTGCACGGTGACCAGCTTGGTGCCGTCGGGAAACGTCGCCTCGACCTGCACCTCGTGGATCATCTCGGGGATGCCGTCCATGCACTGGTCGCGGGTGACGACCTGCGCGCCGGCCTCCATCATGTCGGCGACCGAGCGGCCGTCGCGGGCGCCCTCGACCACGGCATCGGTGATCAGCGCGATGGCCTCGGGGTAGTTCAGACGCACGCCCCGGGCCAGGCGCTTGCGCGCCACCTCGGCGGCCATGGCGATCAGCAGTTTGTCTTTTTCACGCGGCGAGAGTTGCATGTCAGATCATCCAGGGTCTTGGCAGGGAATTGCGGGTCAGCCGGTTCAGGATCGGCACAAGGGTCTGGCGCAGCGCGAAACCGTCGGGCGCCAGCAGGCGCATCAACAGCATGTCATCACCCACAAGGCTGACGCCGCCGGTGTCAGGCAAGGCCGCGCGGATCGGGTCCAGATGCGCGGCGGCATCCGGGCGGATCAGTATCAGGCTGCTGAGTGCGCCGGCGCCGTCGCCAACGCCCGGCCGGGCCATTTCCGCCGCCAGATCACCGGTCAGACGCAGCGCGTCCAGATGGGCCAAACGGCCCGCGCGCCAGATTTCGATGCGGTCTTGGAAGTGGGCCGATGTGACCTGCTCGCCCATCGCCGCGCGTCCGAAGATCAGGGATTCCACCAGCAGCATGCTGGCATCGGGGGCCAGATCGACACGCAGGCGGCGGTCGATCGCGCAACCATCGAACAGGATGGTTTCCTGCGGCAGCCAGTTCAACTGGCCGCCCGTAGCCACGGTCAGATGTGTCCGAATCTGGCCCGGAGCTGCTCCGGACGCGCGATAAGCGCGCTCGGCCGCCTGCGTGGTTATGGTCAGACGCGAATCTGCCCCTGCGGTGGCAGACAGGTCAAATCTGTCTCCGCCGGTGACGCCGCCGGCGGTATTGACCAGCACGGCCTGCATGTCAGCGCCATCGCGCCGTGGAAACAGCAACTTCAGCGACCCTTGCTGGCGCAGGTCCTGCAACTCGGTCCGGCCAGCGCGCCCAACCACGGACACCACGCCCCGCCCGACGGCACGGGGAGGCGCGGCGATCGCTTGCGCGGGCGTTATTGCGGACAAAGAAGTAATTGGAAACTCCGGGCGAGAGGACTGTCGGATGCGAAAGCACCACAGCCATTTCCTCGAGTCAGCGCAGCCCGGCAGAGGCAATTGGGTCAGAATACTCGTTAGCCCATTTTCTGGGCACTATTTCCCCTGTCGCCCGAAGAATAATCACTTCGCCAATGCGGGTGATAATCCGGTCCTCGGCCTCAAACCAAAAGAAAAGGGCGGCCAGTTTGGCCGCCCGATCCGGTGTCTGTCGCCGGTCAGAGCGTGATGCGGAAGGCCGCGAAACCGTCTGCCCCGTCGCCTGCGTCTTCCAGCGCCAACCCTTTGACGTCGCTGATGTAATCACGCGCCTTGGGGCCGGTTTCAAACAGAACTGTGGTGTCGCCCAGCGGTGCGAAGGACCAGTTGCCGTCGGCCTTGGGGTCGATCGTGCCTTGCTCGACGATATAGCGCACGATCACGTCGCGGTTGGTGTCGGGGGCCTCGAACACGATGGTGTCGCCCATCGCGCCCGGGAACGATCCGCCGCCCGAAGCGCGGTAGTTGTTGGTGGCAATGATGAACTCCATGTCGTCGGTCACCGGAGCACCGTTGAACTGCAAGTTCACGACGCGCGCTGCGTCGGGGTTGACCTCTTCGCCCTTTGGGCCAAAGCGCGAGGGCTGAGACAGGTCGATCTGATAGGTCACACCGTCGATCACGTCGAAATTGTAGGACGGGAATTCGGGGTTCAGCAGCAGCGCATCCTTGGCACCCGGCTCGATCTGGTTGAACATCCCAGCCGAACGCTCCAACCAGCCGCGCAATTGCGCGCCGTTCACGCGAACCGCGCGCACGGTGTTGGGATAGAGATACAGATCGGCCACGTTCTTGATCGCCACATCGCCCACCGGGACGTCGGTATAGTATTCGGGGCCACCCCGGCCACCGGCCTTGAAAGGTGCCGCGGCCGACAGGATCGGCAGGCCCTCATGCTCGGTGCCTTTCAGCATCTCTTCGATATACCATTTTTGCGCGATCGACACGATCTGGACCGAGGGGTCGTCGGCCACCAGCGCGAAATAGCTGTGCAGCGGGGCCGAGGTCTTGCCCACCGCGCGGCGCACATAGGCCAGCGTTTCCTCGTGATCCTGCGCGACCGAGGCCAGCACCTTGGGGTCGTCCTTGACCAGCGCGGTGATCGAGCGGTCTTCGTTGCGCTTCGAAATCGGCCGGGCCTCGGAGGTGGTGGTGACCACGCGCCATTCGTTGCCGTCGCGTTCCAGCAGCAGGTCAAGCACGCCCAGATGCGACCCCCAGAACCCGCCCATGACGGCCGGCTTGCCCATCAGCGTGCCCTTGTCCACGTCAACGCCGGCACGGTCGGCGAAGGTGGGCGAGGGGAAGACCAGGTGGTTGTGCCCGGTCACCAGCGCATCGATGCCATCGACGCCGGCCAGCGGGACCGAGGCGTTCTCCATCCCGTCCGCGTGATCGGCCGCGCCGATGCCCGAATGCGACAGGGCCAGGATCAGATCGCAGCCCTGCTCTTTCATCTCGGGCACAAAGGCTTTGGCGGTCTCGACGATGTCGCGGGCCTGCACGTTGCCTTCCAGGTGGCGGCGGTCCCAGTTCATGACCTGCGGCGGGGTGAAGCCGATGACGCCGATGCGGATCGGCTGCTTGCTGCCATCGCCCAGCTCGATCTCGCGGTCGAGGATGACATAGGGCTGCACCAGCGTCTTGTCTGCGCGCGGATTTGCACCCTGTTCCTTGGCGATATTTGCCAGCACGATCGGGAACTGCGCCCCGGCCAGCGATTTTTCCAGAAAGCTCAGGCCATAGTTGAACTCGTGGTTGCCCAGCGTCGCGGCATCATAACCCAACGTGTTGAACGCGTTGATGATCGGGTGGGTGTCGCCATCGTTCATGCCACGCTCGTAGGCGATGTAGTCGCCCATCGGGTTGCCCTGAAGAAAGTCGCCATTGTCGACCAGCATCGAGTTTGTGGCCTCGGCCCGGATCTGGTTGATGATCGAGGCCGCGCGCGACAGACCTACCGTATCGCGCGGCTTGTCGGCGTAGTAGTCATAGGGAAAGACGTGAACGTGAATGTCGGTCGTTTCCATGATCCGCAGATGCGCCTGATTGCTTGCGGCGGCGGCGGAAAACGGGTGCAGGGAAACCATGGCGACGCCAGCCGTGGTGGTGGCCAGGAATTGACGCCGCGACATCGCGAATTTGCTGGATAGGGTCATGAAGCACCTCTCGAGATAAATTGGTCGACGCATCATCTGAACGTTAATGACGACAATGACGTGACAGCGCGATCCGCGGGGATCACCCGGCGCGCCGATGGTTCAGACTGACCGCTTTTGACAACCGAGTAAAGCGTCCACGCAGCCATCGAGCTGCGCTCGGGCGGTGCGGGCCTAACGCGCCGTGGTGCGGGCCCAGCCTGGGGCGCCCGGGCCGCGGCCTCAGTCTTTTTTCACGTCGCCAGCAAACCGCGCGGCGTTTTCCCGCGCAAAGGCACTGGCATCAGCCGCGGCATCCCAGAACTGAGGATTGGCCTTGGGAATGGTCAGCGCCTTCTGAACTGCGGGCCGGGCGTCGATGCGGTCGAACCATGCGTTCAGATGCGGAAGGTCATCGACCTGAACCCGTGCCCAGACATAGGCCCGCGCCCAGGGGTACAGCATCATGTCCGCGATCGTAAATTGCCCCGCCGCGATCCAGTCGCGCCCATTCAGGCGATCATTCATCACCTCCATCAGGCGGCGGCTTTCGTCCACGTAGCGGCGGATCGAGAACGGTTCGGTATGACCGTTGGGGGCGGCAATATGCTGGAAATACATCGCCTGGCCCATCATCGGACCCACATGTCCGACCTGGAACAGCATCCATTGCATCACCTCGGACTGCTGCACGGGGTCAGAGGGCAGGAATCGACCGTATTTCTGCGCGAGGTGCCACAGGATTGCGCCGCTTTCGAAAATCGCCCGTCCTTCTTCTCGGTCCTCGATCACCGGAATCTTGCCGTTGGGGTTCAGCGACAAGAACGCCGGCGTCTTTTGTTCCTGTTTGGAAAAGTCGATGGGGGTTAGGTCGTAGGGCACGCCTGCCTCTTCCAAGAAGATCACCGGTTTGTAGCCATTCATCGTGGCCGCGGTGTACAGGTGAATATCAGGCCGCGACATGCGCGATCTCCTCGAAATGCTCTTTCAGATGCGCGTCGAACCTCTGGAAATCCTGTTCGATCCGGGGGTTCTTCATCACGTCGAAGGCCGCGAAGGTGGGCAAAGGCTGCATCGCCAGAAACTTGGCGTTCAGGTGCATGGGCCACAACAGGTCGTCGACGCTGGCCCCGGCAAAGAATGGCTCGGCCGGGTTGTCGAACGCCTCACGCGGGGCGTTGAAGGTGACCGACAGCATGTATTTCGTTCCGTGCAGCAGGCCACCGGTGCCATAGTTGGCCTTGGGCGCCTCGGCGGTCCGGCCGTCGCCGGCCAGCAACCGGCCGTCCATGCCCGCGGTGTAGACCTCGTCGATGTATTTCTTGAACACCCACGGTACACCCATCCAGTTCACCGGAAACTGCATGATGACCACATCCGCCCAGACATGCGCGTCGATCTCGGTGTTGATGTCGTACCCTTCGGCAACCGTGGTCATACGCACCTCGTGGCCCATACCGGCCAGTGCGTCCTGCGCCCGTTGCACCAGCGACGCATTCAGGCGGCCAGGTGCGAACTCGTAAGGCTGCGTACCGTTCACGATCTGGATCTTGCTCATCTTCATATCCTTGGTTTTGAAACTGCTTGCCCCTTGACTTTGGCCGGGGTGAAACCGAACTTGAGAACAGTAGTGAGGAATTGCAACCAGTTTACTTTTTGTAACCTACTGGATTGGAGAAGGCGATGCGTGCCCGTATCGAACAGGACGACCAAGGAAAGCGGCAAGCGGTGGATGCGTGCCGCGAACCATGCCCCATCGAACGCGGCATGCGGATCATCGGCGGCAAGTGGACCGGGTCAATCCTATGGCACCTCAAAGACGAGCCGGTGCGGTTCAATGACCTTTCGCGGATGATCGGTGGGGCCAGCAAAAAGATGATCGCCGAACGCCTGCGGCAATTGGAGCAACAAGGGCTGGTTCACCGCCAAGTGCTCGAAACCTCGCCGGTTTCGGTGCAATATTCCGTTACGGATTTGGGGCGCACTGCACTCGGTTTTCTAGACGAGCTGCGGAAATGGACCGAAACATTACCAGGCGGTGAAACCTGACTGGCGCTATGCCTCGGGGGATTGTTGCAAACCGTTGGAGATCTGGGCTGCGGCGCGCGTGACGCGAGCAGCCATCGCCTCAAGCTGGGCGTCCGAAAAACGGGTTGTGGGCCCGGAAATGGACAGGCCGGCAATCACGCGCCCCAAAACATCGAAAATGGGTGCCGCAATACAACGCATACCCAGAAAGCGCTCTTCATCGTCAATCGCCCAGCCTTGTGCCCTGCATCTTTGCAGTTCGTGCTTCAATAGCGCGACATCGGTGATTGATTTCGGTGTCTGGGCCTCGAGTTTCGACTTGCGCAGTAGGGTCTCAAGACGACCGGGGTCCATGTGTGCCATTATTATTTTGCCAACACCTGATGTGTGAAACTTGGTGGTGGTACCGTTCTTTATCGAGGCGCGGATCGGGTTGTCCGATTCGACTTGAACCAGGTACAGCAACGCTCCTCCGTTCTCGATGGCCAGATTGGCGGTTTCGCCTGTCTCCGCCGCGAGGGTGCGCATGACGGGCGGTGCGATTTCAAGAAGGTTCGAGCCGGGCTCAAACGCGTTGCCGATCCGGTATGCCTGTGGCCCGATGCGCCACATTCCGTCTGTCCCGTCCTGGGACACCAAACCCCGATTTTGGAGTGTTGCCAAAGCCCTGTGCACAGTTGGCGCCGGAATTCCGGTCTCGGTCGAAATCGCCGAAAGCGACGCCCGGCGCATGTCCGCCAAACACGAAAAGATACGCAGTCCGCGGTCCAGCGCCATCACCGGTGAGACATCGTTCGTTTCCATCGGAGATTTCCTGCGCGGACGTCCTCGGCGCGCGGCGGGCGTTTGTTCGGTCATGGAAATCCAAGCATCAATTCGTCAAATTCGTGTCCCTTTAACTTAGCGGCCAGAGCACATTAAAAAAATGAAAAATATAATAGTGTTCAAAAACATAATGTTATGCGATTTTTTCTGCCTTTTTTTCAGGTATTTCCAAAATCTTTTGAAAAAATGGGATTCTGGCTTATCGTTGAGGCATCCGCAGGAGGGCGGATCGGAGCCAGCACCGCGCAAACGGTCAGTGCCCAACCAAGGGAGGAAACATGACAAAATCTTTGAACCGCAGAAATTTTCTGCGCGGGTCGGCCGTTGTGGGCGCAGGTGCGCTTGCGG
>NZ_JBXWRZ010000064.1:0-12828 GCF_059613165.1 Ruegeria sp. BHSB172 | reverse complement strand
TGTCCGCCACGGCCGCCAGAACCCGTTCGAACTGAGGCACCGAGACCCAAAAGGGCGCTTCCTCCGGCCCCACTAGCCGGCTTGGCTGGCCAATGCCGTGAAAAATCAGGGCAATTGCTGGTTTCATCCGCGACCTTTCACGCGTTGATGCACGGTTTCGGCCAGGCTGATCAGCGATGCCGTCAGCCCCGGCGGCTGGTATTGATATGGCCCCGGTGCCACTATTTCTACCCCTCCGGTTCGCAGTTTGAATTGGGTGACCCCGGGGTTGTTCTCTGGATCGATGCCGCCCAGGTCGAACCACTCCAACCCGTGCGATTTGCAATGCTGTATTGCCTGCCACATCAGGAAGTGGCCCGTGTTCGACCGCCGCCCGGCATCGGTTGTGGCGCCGAACAGGTAAATGCCGTTACTGGCCGCGGCCCCGATCGTCATCGCACCCAGGTCCACGCCGTCTTTCATTGCAAACAGGACCTTGTGACTGAAATCCGCCTCCTTGAGTGGATAGTAAAACTCCGGCGGGATATCCGGGCTGAACCCTTTTGCCGAACTCACCAGTCGATACAATGCGTTGAACCGGGCGGCACATTCAGCGATGGGCAGCGTCTCGGTTTCCATCCCAGCCTTGAGGGCATTACGCAGGGGATTTCGCCATTTTCCGTGTTGGCAGCGCATCAACTCCTCGTCCGGTTGCCGGCAATCTATGGCAACCGTCCGATAGACCGGCGAGCGGTTCGTCGCGCCAAACCCGGCGGCTGCAGCCGCAAGATCCACAAATCCGGGATCCAGCGGCGGTACGGCTGGCATCCTGAATCGCAGGATATGCCCGCTGTCCCTTGCATAGGTGCGCAGACTGGAAAACACTCTGGCCAGGGTTTCGGAGTCCGGATCCGGGTTATCGCGATGCCGCACCAAGGGGCCGGCGGCGATCCACGCTATTCCCCGGCCCAGAACGGGCACCGGCTTTATGCGCAGGCACGCCGCAGCGATGAGGCGGCCTGCGTGATCCGAAAGCGACAGAAACCGGGCATCCGCCCCGATCCGCTTTGCGGCCGCCTGAGAATAGCCGAGGGTCTGCTCGTAGGTCAGATCCTCGAATTCACCACTAATCCCTCTCCAGTCCTCGGCCGGGACCCATCGCATTTTCAGGGGCCTGTTCATAACCGCGTCCGAATCCAGCTTGTCCACAGCGCGCGGGGCCGTGTCCCCAATCGGGGCCGCAGTCTGAGAAACCACAGCCGATAGTAAAACAGGTGCAGGCCGTCGGCCCACAAAAGCAAGCAGCGTGTTCGAAAGCGCGGCAAGGGGCGGTCGTTCACCAGAACGATTGAATGGAGCGGAACAAGCTCGCCGCCATAACTCAGCTTGTATTCATACTCCCCTGCACCGGCCTCCACCAAGCCGATTCCTTCCGCGATCAGCCCAGCGACGCGCTCGACCAATCCCACGCGCCCCAATCCGATCTTGGAGAACGCAGGGTCGGTTTCGCGCGCGTTCAGCCACCAATAGGCCTTGGCCCCCAAGGTGAACCGAAGCTGGCTGGACAAGAGCCTGTCCTCCTGCCATTGCTCGTCGATCGTGGCCTGACCCTTGGCCGCCAACCGCCGCAGCAACTCGCGATAGAAATCGGCAGCCTTTGACCAATCCGAAAAATGCCCACCTTTGCCCGCGGCCACCCATTGCTGGGTGTGCAGTTCGACGAACCGGTCCATGGCCTGGTTAACCGTACCCGGGCGCGCACTGGTGTTCCTCAGCGGGGCGATTTCGTTCAGGCGCTTGAGGTCGCGGCGGACTTCGCGGCGGCGGCTTTTGGACAGTGCCGACATAAACGCATCAAGACTGTCCGGCAACGCCATCAGGGTATGGCCACGAGGGCTTTGATCCCGTAGGGGCGAGACGCATTGACCGGCAGGCCTGCGCATGCACGCAAGATGCCGTGCGCGGTCGGACATCGGCGACAGGCTGATTGCGGAACAGTTGAGTTGGCTGACCAGATGGTCAAAGACTGCATCGAAGAAGGTCGCGTCAAACCCCTTGGAAATGGGCAGGCTCATGACGGCAAAGTTGGGATCGACCCCGGCCAGGCGGGCGACACGCACCGGAACCGGTCCGGCCCAGATGGTCTCGATGCAGAAGGGCAGGGCTGCGCGCAATCCCGTCTGGTCGCGAAGCTCATAGCAGACCGGTTGGCGGCTGGAGGAAAACGACGTGCCATAGTGCGACCACCACGCCGCCTGCCATTCGGTCAGAAAATAAATGTCGGCGCCAGTTTCTGCGACCAGATCATCCCACTCGGCGCGGTTCAGCAGTTCATGCGCCGACAACCGGATGAATTTCAGAGCCGTATCCGGCCTGGGTTTCGTATTTTCCATCACGTCGCCGGCTCTTGCCCAAAAAGATGGAACCGGATCGCCGCCCGGGACAGCCGCAATCGGGCGGCACGGTCCGGGCTGGGCTTTACAAGGCCCGCCAATCCGAAAACCATCCCCCGCAAGGCCGCACTTGCCACGAAAATCGCGCGCGTCGCCAACTCGCCGGACCGGCCATGGTGTTTTCTGGCATAGATGGTTTTGCTCTTTTGCTTCTGCACATACATGCGCGACTTGATCTGGGCGGTGCTTTTGGAACCGCCTTCAAGATGCATGATCCTAGCCTGAGGAGCAAAGACGCACCGCCAGCCGGCGTTGCGGATGCGACGGCACCAATCGGCTTCCTCAGAATAGATGAAGAACGCCTCGTCGAGGGGTCCGACCGCTTCGAAGACAGCGCGCGGGACCATCATGAACATGCCCGACACCACGTCGACATCCCGCTGCGACCGCCGATCCCAATCGTCGTATTCCGGCCAGCGGAACACGCGCTTCAGGCCGAATTCAACCACCGCCAGGCTCAGCGGACCTGGGTCCGCGAAACAGGTCTTTTGAATGGTGTCGGCGTCCTCCCAGACCTGACACCCGACACAGCCGACATCGGCATGGGCGTCCAGCCATGCACTCATGACGTCAATCGCATTGTCGAGGATGATCGTGTCGGGATTGAGCAGCAGAAGCTTGTCACCCCGGGCGATTTTCAGGCCCTGATTGTTGGCCGCCGCAAACCCCCGGTTGTCGGGATTGGCGATGAGTTTCACGTTTGGGAAACAGCGCCGGACCATGTCGGGTGTGCCATCGGTCGAGGCATTGTCCACCACGATGACTTCGTGCGGCAGGTTGGTCTGTTTTTCCACGGATTCGAGACAATCGTGCAAAATTTCGCGTGTATTCCAACTTACAATGACAATGGAAACAGTGCAGCCTGACTGAGAATGATCGGTATTTGACGCCATGGCCGCAAAAATCCTGCTAAACTAAGTACAAAAAAGGGACGATCCCGTGACTGCTACATGATTTTGGGTTTGAAGCCATGGGTTCTGCAAATATTATTTTTGGGCGTTGGTGCCGAAGCTGCATTGCCGGTGGATTTCTCCCGGCGCGCAGAGAGAAAGTGATTGTAGATGGACATTGAATGCCTGGAAGATTTGACCGAGGCACAAAGAACAGAATGGTGTGAGTTTCTTTCCACTTCTCAACATCAACACCCGCGCCAGCATCCACAATTCGCCGAGGTGGACAAGGCCATTGGCAACCGGGTCATATTCGCGATCGGCCGTCGCAGTAGGCGACTGGTCGCCGTCGGGATATTTGTCATGCAGCCCAGCCGGGTGATGCCCGGCCGGTCGGCGTCCGCCGTCGCGTTGAGCGGCCCTGTTTGTGACACGGCTGCGGAAATGGTCACATTTCTGCAAGGGCTGTCGGAACATCCGGCATTTTCTCGAACGGACTCCTTGCGTATAACGCCCTATTGGCTGGACCAGGAAGGCGACGGGCTGGCCAGTGCTTTGGCACAGGCGGGATTTCGGATCAGCGACCCGGAACCCCATCGCGATACGGGCATCATCGACCTGACCGGAACCGAGGACGAGTTGCGGGCCTCGTTCTCGCGCAGCGCGCGCCGCAAGGTCCGCCTGGTGGACAAATCCGAAATCGAGATTCGCACCGCCCGCACTTTCGCCGAGGCCGAGACGTTCTTTGAACGACTCAATACCCTGGTTGTGGCGCGCCACAATCTGACCCCGGTCAGCCGCGCCGAATACAGCGCCGGTTTCGACCAGATATTCCGCGACGGTGCGCTCGGCGTGATCCTCTGCGCCTATCACCAAGAGGCGTTCCTGGGCGGGCTTCTGCTGTACCGCAGCGGGACCACGGCCCATGCCCGACGCTTTGTCGCCGACCCCGGGGCTGCGCAGGCCATCGGCAATCTGCGGGTCGCGCCGGCCCTGTGGCTCGAGGGCATGTTCTGGGCCAAGCGCGCCGGCTGCACCCGATTCGACGTCGAAGGTTTTCTGCCCGTCGAAGACAAGACCCACCCTAATTTCAACGTCTACGAGTACAAGCGCGAGTTCAAACCGACACATGCGCGGCGCATTGCCGAGCACACCCTGGCACTGAGCCCCGCCCATCATTTTGCTAACACCCTACCCGGCCGACTGAAAGCTCAAGTGAAGCGCTCCTTCCCGCACTTGCGCAATCTCGACCCGGCCCGGCTGTTTCCGCGGGGCGGCAACTGATGGCGCGCGGGGTCGATCAGGGGCCACTGGTTACCTATTCCAGCCGACGCGCTAAGTATTTGAACTTGGTCGTTTCCGGGGCGTTGTCGCCGCTGGAACGCTTTCTGGAGCTCCGGACCGGCCAGGGCGAGCAGCCCGTTTGTTTCATCGTCGGGCCGCCTCGTTCGGGCTCGACCTTGTTGTACGAGCTGCTGGTCACCCGGTTCCAATGTGGCTATTTCAGCAATTTCGCGAAACGCCTGTTCCGGGTTCCGGTGGCGGCCACTTGGCTTTGCCGGCGGGCCATGCGGGACAGGCAAGGATCCTTTGACAGCTCCTATGGCGAGCTTGAAGGGAACGCCGCCCCCAGCGAAGCGGGGCGGATCTGGGCGTATTGGATGCCCTATGCGGCCCCTTACTTTCTGGACGAACCGGGGGTGCCGGTCGCCCGGATGAAGCGGAAGCTGGCCGCCATCGGCCGGATTTCAGGGCAGCCCATGATCGTCAAGAACATGATCCTGCAGTCCGATTTCCCGCTGCTGCTCGATACCTTCACAAACGCGATTTTCATCTACATCGAGCGCGACTGGGCCGACAATGCAGACTCGCTCGTGCGGGCCAGACAGGACAAGTCGTCGATGGACGCGACCGGCTGGTGGTCGCTTCGGCCGACGGGTTGGGAAACCTATGCCGACGCCGATGCGATGACCCAGTCCTGCGCGCAAGTGGTTCTCAGCCACCGGGACCTGCGGCTGGGGTTCGAGAGGCTGGGCGCACCAGAACGCGTCATGAAAGTCAGCTACGAGACCCTGTGCGAACAGCCCGAACAAGTGCTTTCGGACGTCGAATCCTTTTTCAGACGAAACGGCGTTTCCCCCGCACGAAAGCACAAGACGGAAACTCTGCCGGGAATTTCGGCCCGGCGACACATGCAGGATGACGTTCGTGGTCAGATCATGGGGTGTCTTGAAAAAATCGCGAAAGAGGCCGAGTTGAGCCAAAAGGGTGAAGCCGATGGCGCATAGTCAGGCCCGCCTTGCATGTGGCGATCCGCCGATGCGGCTCGGCCAAATGGTCCGAACAGATCCCGATGGCGGGTTTCTGCGTCTTTTTGACGGCCGTCATGTTCACTGGAGTTTCAACACAAGGGTCGCAATCCGCGCGGCCTGCGATCTTCTGGAGCTTCTGCCCGGTGACGAGATACTGGTGCCCGCCTACAACTGCGGATCCGAAGTCGATCCGCTTGTACACGCGGGGTTGTCGATCCGCATGTATCCGGTCTCGGCGGATCTTCGGGCCGATCCCAACCGCATCGCACCCATGATCACCGAACGCACAAAAGCGGTGTATGTGACACACTATTTCGGCATCCTCCAACCCGAACTGGCCGCGCTCCGCGCATTGTGCGACCGCCACGGGCTGCGGCTGATCGAGGATTGCGCGCTGAGCCTGTTGAGCGGGGCAGCACCGGCAGAGGGCGTCACCGGGGATGTGTCGGTCTTCTGCTTTTACAAGTTCGTCCCTGTGCTTGAAGGGGGCGCGCTGGTCGTGAACGCAGACGACCTTGATTTCGACCCGCCATTTGTCCGGCCGCCGCCGCGAAAAACCGTTGCCAAAACGCTGCTCCGAACGACGATCAGCAGGGCTTTGGGTCCGGATCGGGTACGCACTTTAAAACATAGCCTGGGTCGGGGAGACGCCCCGAATACCCAGCGCGGCAAGCCGGATGAAATGGAAGACATCCCCCCGCACTACTATTTCGATCCCACATTGCGAAACCGTCGGATCAGCAGCTTTGCGCTGCGGCCACTCCGGTCCTTTCCTGTGTCGGTCGTGTCAGGGACCCGTCGGCAAAACTGGCAGATCTACCGCGAGTTGTTGGATGACATGCCGGGCGTCCGGTTGGTGAACCCCGATCTGGCGCCCCACACATGTCCGCTCAACATGCCGATCAGGATTGCCCATCGCGACCGGGTGGCCCGCGAATTGCAGGCGCTGGGGATCGGCGCCACGCCCTGGTGGGCCGGGTTCAACCGCAATCTCGACTGGTCCGGACAGACCGAAGCGATCGATTTGAAGAACAGCATCCTCTCTCTGCCTTTGCATCAGTATCTGGGGCCTGCTCACATCCGGCACATCGCCGACCAACTGCGCAAAACGCTGCGCGACCCCTAGGCTTTCTGCCCCCGGAAGTGATCGCGCATGCGCGCCAACAATGAAAACACCATGGTTTCGAACCCCTCCGGGCGGCCGGAAACGGCCCACAATGCGATGTGCGTTCCGGTATAGACGACGGCCCCGACACCGGCTTTGGTCAGCACGATGAACGGCGTGTAGGAGTAGTGAATGCCCACCCGCAACACATAGTTGGTGGCAATGACGGCAACCGCCATAACGGCGCAGGCCACGAAGCTGCGCCATCCGACGGCCAGTGGCTCGAAGAAGCGGCCGTTTCCATATCTTTTCGCGATGACCAGGGTTGCGAAAAGGCCGACCAGATTGGCGATACCTGCAGCGATCAGTGCGCCGTTGAACCCGTATTGGACACCAATCAGCATCACCGCGCAGACGACCAGCAAGACAATCGTGTTGCGGAGAAACAGCAGCGAAGTCGACCCTTCGATATAAACGGCGGACCGCACCGAAGCCTGCAGCGCGTTCAAGGCATAGAGCGGTGCGAGAACCCAGATCACCGGCGCGGCTGCGACCCATTTGTATCCCAGGAACATCCAGATGATGTCGACAGACAGCAAAGCGAACCCCACACTGCACGGCAGCAGAATGGCCAGAAAACCGGCATTGATCTTTCTGAACCCCTCCTTGGCCTGGTCAGTCTTGCGCGACAGATCCGCCAAGCCGGGATAAACCACCCGCAGGATGGGGGTGAAAAGCTGATGCGTCACAACGTTCACGAGCCGGGTACCGATGCGAAACAGTCCCGCATCCGCCAAACCGAGTGTGCTGCCGATGATCAGCTGCGGCGCATTTGTGGACAAAAACTGGGCAAGCTGTGCGCCGATGGACCAGGACGAAAAAGACAGGCTGTCCCGCCACCTGCTGAGGGACAGTTTGAGGGACATCGGTGCGATCGAAAACGTCCAAAGGCCGCGCGTGATCTGTCCCGCAAAAGTCGCCACGACGATCGCCCAATAGTCGCGCCAGTACCACGCCAGGCCGATGGCGAAGATTGCATAGACAAGGCGGCTCAGGGTTTCCTCGCCAGCGGCGTATCCAAACCGCAATCCTCTTTCGAACAACAAAAAGCGCGGGCTTTTGATCGCGACGATCAGTGACATCGCCGAAAGCACCGGCATCAATTCGACAAGTGCCGGGATCCCTAGCAATTCAACCAAAGGTTGGGCGGCCCAGAAGATCGCCGCCGCTAGCAGGCCGAAGATGATCTGAAACGAAAAGACGGTGTGCAGATGTTCGGGCGTTATGTTGTCGAGTCGAATCAGGACCATCCCGATTTGCCGCTGGAACATCTCCAGCAAAGCCGTTGCAATCAGGAAATAAGCAACGACGCCAAAGTCTTCAGGGGTCAGCAAGCGAGCAGTTATGGCGATTGTCGCAAGCCCCAGCCCTTGCCGGAAGACACCCGAGGCAAGCAATGTCGCCACGCCGACGGCCAAGGCCGAACGCCGTGTCAGCCCGCTTGGCGCGGGATCAATGTTGTTGGGCTGGAGCACGGAAATACTGTTTCCTAACTTGAGCCAATAGGCCGGTTTCGACGAGGTCGTTTCTTGACATGAGCCGACAAGTACATTGCTGTACCCGACAGGGGGCCGAATGTGGCAACCGAAGAATTTGACTGATAACCAAGAAAAAACCGCTTATTTGAGACATAGTCACATGCATTTCCTGAATGGTATCAAAACATTTCGAGGGCTTCCAACACCACTTGTCATTTCGTGTCAGAACACTGCACCCCACATCAAGGTGAATTTCACAGATAGTTCCTCAGACTGGTTCGGTCTTGGGCAAGCATTGCGGCCTCTTGCTGCAGCCGTACGACAGGGCGGCGATGCCCACTCGGTGTTCGGAGACGCCACATGAAAATCGCGATTTTTGGCTTGGGGTATGTTGGGTTCACCGCGGCCTGCTGTCTGGCCCATCAAGGGCACGAAGTGCTGGGCATCGACGTCAATGCCGACAAGGTGTCCGAGATCAACTCCGGCAAACCGCCCATAAAGGAACCGCAGGTCGGCGAACTGCTGACCCAGGCACTGGACAGGGGACTGATCCGTGCGGTCGTCGAATGCCCCGATCTTACAACCTGCGATTTGGCCATCGTTTGCGTCGGAACGCCCAGTTCGACCGACGGCTCCCACAACATGAGCTATGTGGCCGAAGTCACCCGGCAGATTGCCGAAACCATATCCGACGACCGGGCGCGTCCGTTGACGGTTGCCTACCGGTCCACCTTTCGGCCCGGAACCGTCGCACAACTGGTCGAGCCGATCTTTCGAAGCTTTCTGGGCGATCGGGTCTCGCAAGCGGTCGAAATCGTCTACAACCCGGAATTCCTGCGCGAAGTCTCGGCCGTGCATGACTTCTTTCACCCGCCAAAAATCGTCGTCGGCACGAAAGATGGCTGCCGCTCCGACGTAATGGACGCGCTGCACGAGGGCCTCGACGCGCCGGTTTTCTACACCTCGTACGAAGAGGCCGAAATCACCAAGTTCGTGGACAACACCTGGCATGCCACCAAGGTGGCCTTTGCCAACGAAATCGGCCGCATCTGCCATCGCATGGGCGTATCCGCAAAGACCATGCACGACATATTTGTCTCGGACACCAAGCTGAACATTTCGCCTTACTACACGCGGCCGGGTGGCGCGTTCGGGGGGTCTTGCCTGCCCAAGGACGTGCGGGCCCTGCAACATATCGCGGGCGAAATCGGCGCGCATACGCATCTGATCGACAGCCTGCTGCGCACCAACGAGGCGCACAAGACCTACCAGGCCCAGGACATCATGGCCCGTCTGCCCGAAGGGGGCAGGGTGCTGATGGTGGGTCTGGCCTTCAAGGCCGGCACCGACGACCTGCGCGAAAGCCCGAATGTCGACATCGCGCGACGGCTGCTTCAGGGCGGGTACAAGCTGTCGGTTTATGACCCAGCCATCCGCCCCGCCGACCTGCGCGGTCAGAACCTGGGCTATGCCTTCACGCATCTGCCGTCGGTCGGCAGCCTTCTGGTCGATCGGGCCACGGCCGAACAGGGTCCGTGGGATCTGGTGATCGGATCGAATGCGATCGTGAACGATCTGAACCTTGGCGATTTTCCGGTGGTGCGAACCTATGAATATGACTGACACCACCTTGGCCGTTCAGCCGGTTTCGATGGATGAATTGCGGCGGACCCGGCCGCTGCAGGGGCTGAAGGTTCTGATCGTGGTCGAGAACCTGCCCGTCCCCTTCGACCGGCGCGTCTGGATGGAGGCGCGCACTCTGGCCGCCGCCGGCGCCGTCGTTTCGGTGATCTGCCCGACCGGAAAGGGCCACGAAGAGCGTATCTGGGAAGAAGAAGGCATTAAGGTCTATCGCCACCCGCTGCCACTGGATGCAAGCGGCGCGCTTGGCTATCTGCTGGAATACGGCGCGGCGCTGTTCTGGGAATCCTGGCTGGCGTTGAAGATCAAACTCACCCGCGGGTTTGATGTCATCCACGGCTGCAACCCGCCCGACCTGATCTTTCTGGTAGCGTTGCCCTTCAAGCTGTTCGGCGTGCGGTACCTGTTCGATCATCACGACATCAACCCCGAGCTCTACGAGGCCAAATTCGGCCGGCGCGGGTTCTTCTGGAAATTGATGAAGACCTTCGAACGTTTGACCTTTGCATCGGCCCGGGTGTCGATCGCGACCAATGAAAGCTATCGCCGGATCGCCATCGAACGCGGGGGCATGGCGCCCGAGGATGTATTCATTGTGCGCTCGGGCCCGGACCTGAGCCGTCTGGAGCGCGTTCCGCCCAACCCGGCCTGGCGGAACGGTCGAAAATACATGGTGGGCTATGTCGGCGTGATGGGCGATCAGGAGGGGATCGACCTGCTGCTTGATTCCGTGGCCCACCTGGTGCAGGGGCAGGGCCGGGACGACATCCAGTTCTGCCTGGTCGGCGGCGGACCCAGCCTCGAGAAACTGCGCGAACAATCCGCCGCGATGGGCCTGTCGGACTACGTCACCTTCACTGGGCGGGCACCGGATCGGGACCTGTTCGAGATCCTGTCGACGGCGGATGTCTGCGTGAACCCGGACCGGGTGAACGAGATGAACGACAAATCCACCATGAACAAGATCCTTGAATACATGGCCTTCGAAAAACCGATCGTCCAGTTCGACGTGACCGAGGGCCGGTTCTCGGCGCAGGACGCGTCTCTGTACGCGCGGCCGAATGATCCGGTGGACATGGCGGCCAAGATTGCCGAACTGCTTGAAGATGAAGCGCGTCGGGCCCGAATGGGCCGCTATGGCCGCGCGCGGGTCGAGTCTGAAATGGCATGGCCTCATCAGGTGCCCGCCCTGATCGCGGCCTACGAACGGGTGTGGAAAGGGTAGGGCCTAGAACGGTACGAAACGCGGCATTCGGTTCAGGCTGGGCACCATGAACCGCTGCAGCCGCACGTCGGCATCCGCCTCGGTTTCACCGGGCAGGATGGGCGTGACGAAACGGACAAGGGCGCCATCCGTCCGCCCCATGACAAAGCCATCTTTGATGACGCTCAGCTTGGCCCGGAAATCGTTGACCATCCGCTTTCCGCGCTGCTCGAACCAGTAGTAGACCAGCTGTTTCGACAGTTCTTTCTGGATCACCGCCCGATTGACGGTGAAACTGCCATAGGGCGTCTTGTCCAAGGTAATTTGATACGGCTCGAGGCTGAATATTTCCCACCCGCCGACAGGCAGACAGACCTCAGGGGAATGGATCCCGTCGCCGTCGGTCTGCTTGTCGTAGAAGGCCACGAACAGGTTCACGAATTCGCCCGACGTGGTGTCGGCATATGTTGCGTTCAGATAGTCGCTGGCGCCCAGGGTCCGCTCGACTTTCGGGTCGAGGCTGGCCGTCGACCCCGACCAGTTTCCGAGTTGCCGCGGATACAGAACAAAGGGATCGCGTTCCACCGGCTGAACATCGGCCGCGGGGCGCAGCACCCAAGCCGCGGATACCGACAGCGTCAGAAGGGCCGCGACAGCCAGTTGCAGCGAAGGCTTCAGACCAAAAATGCGCAGCGCGATGGGGCCGAACCCATCGACATCCAGATCGATCGCTTGTGCAAAGGGCTTGGGATCGGGGGCCATGCGCTGCAGCCCGATGGCCATCAGGAACAGGACCCCCACGCATAGCAGGAAGATAATCCAGCCCTCGAAGAAATGCATGAATCCTTCGGCCTGTTCGATGCCGTATTGATTGACCAAAATGCCGATCACGCCGATGCGGATCGAATTCATCAGAACGGTCAGCGGAGCGGCCGCCAGCAGCAGCACGACCTTGTGCCAGATCGGGCCGCGATAGAGCAGGGCGAACAGGTACGAGAAACTGAGAATGGGAAACAGATAGCGCAGGCCCGAGCAGGCCTCGGCCACTTGCAGCTTGTAGACACCCAGATCGATGACATTGCCTTCGATGAAGACCGACACACCAGCCAGTTGCACGAACCACACGCCCAGTTCGGACGAGATCCACTGAAGGAATATCGTCAGCTTCCAGTACACGAACTGGGGCAGGGGCAGCATGAAAACCAGGTGAAAGACCGGCAATTGGTGGTGGCGGCCGCGCTGCCAGCCGAACACGGTCAGCACAACTCCGCCGGTCCAGATGATCATGGCATAGGTCACGATGTCCGGAATCCGCGCCAGATTGCCCAGAACCGCCACCGCAAGCGCCAGGGCGATGACCGCAACCCCGGGCCAGCGGTCTTGAACTTCGGGGAGCGTCGCCGGCGCGTTGCGCAATTCCCGCAGGAAGAGATACAGCGAAATGATCGGGATCAGCGGGCCGTGGCTGTATTCAGGCGTGCTCCAGGCAGTGCCCAGCGACACGATCCCGATCCAGAACACCGGGACCGATCCGGCCAGCAACAGCACGAACCAGCCAAATCCGGCCACGTTGATCCGTGGCCAGACCGCTCCCAGAGGTCCGCCGGACTGACCGGATTTCGACTCAAGCTGTTGCATCAACCCTCATATTGCATCGAAACCGCGGCGCAAGCATCCTCGCAGATCGAAATCCCGAAATCGTGATC
>NZ_JBXWRZ010000063.1:0-12937 GCF_059613165.1 Ruegeria sp. BHSB172 | reverse complement strand
GCTGCGCCCGACCCGGCCTTTTTCCACGACCAGCAGCAGGGCTTCGGCGTGGTCTTCCACAAAAAGCCAGTCCCTGACATTCGACCCGTCGCCATAGATGGGCAAGGGCCTGCCCGCCAGCGCATTGAGGATCACCACCGGGATCAGCTTTTCGGGGAAGTGAAACGGCCCGTAGTTGTTCGAGCAATTCGTCAGCACCACGGGCAGGCCGTAGGTTTCGTGCCAGGCGCGCACCAAGTGATCGCTGGCCGCCTTGCTGGCCGAATAGGGCGAACGCGGATCATAGGGCGTCTGTTCGGTGAACCGACCCGCGGGACCAAGCGAGCCATAGACCTCGTCGGTCGAGATATGGTGGAACCGGAACCCTTCGGGCCGACCTTGCCCGTCCCAATATGCCAGGGCGGCCTCGAGCAAGGTGTAGGTGCCGGTGATATTGGTGTCGATGAAAGCCCCCGGCCCGTCGATCGACCGGTCGACATGGCTTTCGGCGGCGAGGTGCATGATCGCATCAGGGCGGTGTGCGTCCAGGGCCGCATCCAGCGCACCCCGGTCGCGAATATCGGCCCTCACGAAGCTATAGCGCGGGTCCTGGGCGACCTCGGCCAAGTTGTCCAGGCAGGCCGCATAGGTCAACGCGTCCAGATTGACGACCTTGTGTCCGTCTCGAATGGCGCGGCGCACCACAGCCGATCCGATGAACCCCGCGCCACCGGTTACCAACAGCTTCATGGCGCTCCCTCCCAAACGAACGGGCTGTCGAACCGGGAAAAGGCCGGCGCATCCCTGTCCTTGTCCGACACGATCGGCTCGGTGGTCAGGCCCCAGTCAATGCCGCAACTGTTCCAATGCACGGCTCCGTCACATGCGGGCGCATAATAGTCGGTGCATTTATAGCAGATTTCGGTGTCGGGTTCGCGCGTCACGAAACCGTGCAGAAACCCTTTGGGAACCAGCAATTGCTTTGCGTTCTGGGCCGTCAATTCAACCCCCGTCCACCGGCCATAGGTCGGCGACCCTTTGCGGATGTCCACGGCGACATCGAACAGCGCGCCACGTCCGCAGCGCACCAGCTTGTCCTGCGCATGCGGCGGCGACTGAAAGTGCAGCCCTCGCAACGTACCGGCCGCGGCGGAAACCGAGTGATTGTCCTGAACGAATTCCAGATCGATCCCATACCCGGTCAGAACCCGGCGGTTCCAGGTCTCGGAAAAGAAACCCCGCGCATCGCCGAACCGCCGGGGCGTCAGGATCAGGACACCGGGCAAGGCGGTTTCTTCAATCTGCATGTACTCAAAACCCATTCAACACAGCGCGTTCATACCAATATGGGCCCTGCCTGTCACGAAACAGATGTCGTGGGAAAGCTCCGGAATCCGGCGCGTTTCGTGCTGAAGGTGCGCAAGCAATGCTGCCAAACCGCTGTCTGCCATTGTGCCGATGGCTTTGGAACACTCGCATTGCGCCCAAACAATTCACGAAAAGCATACCAAATGTGCGAAATACAGAAACAATATCCCAGTGAGTGCGGCGGCATCGGTGGGATGTCGGCCGGAGCCATGGAATAGTAAGGGTTGATGCACCACAACACCCATTGTGGCCAAGGAAAAGCCATAGCGACGAAATTATTGTTCTTTGCACCGTGTCGCGACATTCCTACCATGAATGCCAAGCGAAACGGGGCGCCGTTTGGCGCGACATCCATTGGTTTGTTCGCTTGTGTCAGTGATTGAAGAGGTAACGGGTTGGATAAGTTTCTTTTCAAGAAGATCGAGATGTGGGTCGTTGCCCTGATCGTCGTCTTTCTTTTGCTAGTGACATTCGCATTCGGGGTCATCGTCCGCGATGCCGTCTATGGCAACAACCGACTTGGCGCCATCAGCCGTGTCTCACTGAAAATCGCGGCCCTTCCAGCCGAAGCCGCCAAGGCGGTTCGTATGGCGGCCGGAGGCGACCTGGCGGGCATGGCCACAAACAATTCGGGTCGGTTTCCCGACAAAAGCGGGTGGACCTTTTTCGATGAACGACTGGACAGCGGGCTGGACGCTTACCTGTTCTTCAGCCGTCACGACGGCGATGTCGGACATCACGTTCTGGAACTGGTGGATCTGAAGGCCGGTGCGGTCGTGCATCGCATCGATTTCGACTTCGAGAATACTTTTCGCAATGCAAGCCGCGACTCGCGACTGATCAACTATGACGATTGGCGCAATGAACGCTTTCAGGTCGTCCATCCCCTTGCGCTCGAGAACGGCGACATTCTGGTGAAAAGCATGTTCAGCCCCATGGTGCGCATGACCCCGTGCGGCGAACCGGTTTGGACACTGGAAAACGGCGTCTATCATCACACGACGGAACCGGGCCTCGACGGCACGATCTGGTCCTCGGCCTATGTCGAGCCTCCGCGCATCGAGGGGCTGAACAAATACTACCTCGATCCAGGCATCACCCAGTTTTCGGCAGATGGAGAGGTTCTGTATGACCGTTCGCTGACCAAGGTCATGCTGGAACAGGGGCTGGGCTACATGATCCTGGCCAAGCAATTCGACCCGGATCCCATCCACCTGAACGATGTGGAACCCATATTCGAAGATGGCCCATACTGGAAACGCGGCGACGTCCTGCTGAGCTTGCGCAACATTTCGACCATCATGCTTTTTCGCCCGTCCGAAGACCGGATCATCTGGTGGTATCAAGGTCCGTGGGCGGCCCAACATGACGTTGACGTCATCGACGAGAAGACATTTGCGGTCTACAACAACAACTCGCTGGATATCGGAGACGGGCGCGAGCTGGTCGTGAACGGAACCAGCCAGATCGTCTATTTCGACCTCGAAACCGAAACCGCATATCGGCCCTTCCAGGCGGTTCTGGATGCACAGGACTTCAAGAACGAGGCCGCCGGCCTATTCACACTGCTGCCAGATGGTCATCTGTATGTCGATGAATCCGAGTCTGGCCGCAGCATGATCTTCACCCCTGACGGCAAGTTGGCTGTCGAGCATGTGAACCGCGCCGAAAACGAACTGATTTACCATTTGGGTTGGAGCCGGATCATGGACCGCGAATCCGGTGACCGGTTTCTGGCTCAACTCAAGGAAACATCCTGCGATGGTTGATGCCGTGGCCGATGATCCGGTTGCCGATCTCGGTTTTGAGACTGCGACGCAGCTGCGGGCCCGCAAACTGTCACTCTTCCAAGTGGAGGACCGCCTTTGAAACAGCGCTCACCGGAAATCGGCCGCAGCGATCTGGGCATCCTTCTGTTCATTCTTTTGTTGGCCACCGTTCTCAGAACCGCAGGGTTGAACGGGCCGCTGTGGTACGATGAAATCTGGACCGTCGATACGCATGTCCGCCAGCCCTGGGGCGACATGATGCGCGAGTATTCGATGAACCATCACTATTTCTTCAGCATGAAGGCCAAGCTGTCGGCACATCTGTTAGGGGAGACCCCGTGGGCCTATCGGCTTCCCGCCCTGGTATTCGGGGTTGGCACCGTGGCCGCGATCTGGTGGCTGGCCCGCGAGGTCGCAAATACCCGCGTTGCGCATGTGTCGGCCCTGCTTGTGGCGCTGTCCTATCACCAGGTCTGGTTTTCACAGAACGCCCGCGGATACACCGAGCTTGCTTTCTGGAGCGTTCTGGGCCTCATCCTGTTCCTGCGCGGGGTGCGCCGCCCGACATACGGCACATGGATCGCCTTTGGCCTGACCGCCGCAGCCGCCGTGTTCACGCATCTGACCGGGGCGTTCTTTTTCGTGGCGCTCGGGTTGGTATGGCTGCTGTCTTTGGCCACCGGTATCGGCCGGGATGCGCTAACCCGTGCATGGGTCCTGCGTCCTCTGGTCGGGGTCGCGATCGCGCTTGCGCTGACCACCTTGGCCTATCTGCCGATTTTCCCGAGCCTATTGGAAGCCATGGGCGAGGTCTCGGCGTCGTCAGCCGTCGACCCGATGCAGGAATACCAGAACCCGCTCTGGACGGTGGCCGAAGGTCTGCGAACGGCCTTGGGCAATACCGGTGGATTGACCCTGCTGATCGCCGTCGGCGGGCTCTTGGCCATCATCTTCGGAGCGATCGGGTCACACACCCGGCAACCTCTGTTCTTTCCGGTTGTCGCAGCCCATGTCGCCGTTACCCTGCTGTTGCTTTCGGCGCTGGACATGCGGATCTGGCCTCGGTTCTTCTTCGTCGATATCGGCCTCATGATCGTGCTCGTCGTGGTCGGGTGCCAGTGGGCCGCCGGACTCATTTCACGCATCGTTGGACGCGCCGGCCTTGCTCGACCCTTGTTCAACCTGGGCGCCCTGATCATGGTCGCCCTGTCGGTTTTTCTGGTCCAGAAGAACTATGCCGCGCCGAAACAGGATCTGGCTGGCGCTTTTGCATTGATCGAAAGCCAGCGCAGTCCGACCGAGCGCGTCTATGCCATCAATCCGGGCGGCCCGATCTTTCAAAGTCACTTCCAGGCCGACTGGGGCACCATCGACACTGCTGCGAATTATGACGCGGCGATGTCCCAACCCGGTCCGGTGACGTTGGTCGTTCTGTTCCCGAACCGGATGTTCCGCGCCATTCCGCAACTGGGCCACGATGCCGAAACCGGCCTGGAACTGGTCAAGGAATTCCCCGGCACCCTGGGAGACGGCGCGGTTCTGGTTTTCCGACGCCCATAGACAGACCGAACGGCCAGTTTCAGCACCCGCTTTGTTCGATCGCCGCCAAAGCCTTGTCTCCGTGGGCCTGGGGGATGTAGCGCGACCAGCCCATCGTATAGAGCTCGCCATTTTCCGCTCTGTTTACATATGTTGCCACGAGGTCGCCAATCCTGTTGAGAACCAGTATTCGGCCCCGGTTTTCCTCTTCAACGATCAAGTGGCCAGAAGGTGTGAAATCCTGCAGACCTTCTGTCATCGTTGCCGTTTTCAATTCCATGAATGCGTCATGAAAGGGCCTGGACACAGCGCCGGTCTCGAAATCGTAGATAACAGGCTCACTGGCACCGTCGACGCGCGACCCAAAACCGCGATCGAACGCAGCATTGTCAAAAACAGCTATTCGGCGATCACTAACTATGTCTACATCGTGTTGCGATTGCCATGGTCCGGCCTTCCACCAAACGAATTTTTGGATTGATGGGCGATACAGCGCGACAAGAGACGGACTTCTAAAGCTCAGAAAGAGGTCTCCTTTCTTCCAGAATGGCCCGTCCTTTAAAACTGGTTCTATGTCGTTAAGATGCATAGGATCTTTCCAGAAATGGGACGCCGGAAAAATCAGGTGCTTCAGCCCGCTGTTCTCGAATATTGGGGCCAAGGGTTCCTCGAAATCAACTTGGCCGTCCGCGGTTACATGCACAAGCGAGTCGCGCACAAATCGTTCTGACAGATCGCTTGGTCTGGACTTCAACGCCAGACCCGGCAGCCAATAGCCTCCCGCTCCGTCTGAATTGGTGGAATGGTGGACCAGCACGTCGTTTTGCGCCCAACGGACGTCACCGCAGGCCGTCAGCATGATCAAAGGCGAGTGATGACTCTTGACCAGCAACTCTCCTGCTTCGGTCAGGTATGGGTGTATGTAGCGAAAGTATCCATCGTTCCAGTACTCATACGGAGCCCACCCTTCAAATTCGGGCTTGCGTTCAAAACTTGCCAGGACCGTCTCGGCATCAGGCATCCAAGTTCGAAGCGTTTCGCCAGTTTGCAACGACACAAGCTCGACCACGTGCCGCGTCCGGTCACCGTCATAGCGACTGAGCAACAGATATCCGTCCAACCCGTCCGAACCCGGCGGTTGCAACCAAGACCATTTTGCCGGAGCGGTGCTTCCCGGAGGAAGCTTCAGAAATGAAATCATCGTCGGGTCCGGCCCGATCACAGTTTTCAACGACTGGCGCGCGTTTTCCGGCAGTTCGGCCAAGGCCAAGGCTGCGTCGCCGATCACGCCGAAATGGTCACCGCCCAACTCCTCCTCGCCACGTTCCTCGTCCAGAACGATGGCTCCAAACAGAACCATGCCTAAAAAACCGAAGACGGCCAACACCCCCAAGACCCAGAGCTCGATCTTCTTGAAGAGGATTTTTTCCATCCGATTACCTCCGATTTGGTTCCCGGGTCCGCGCTTCAATTGGCCCGTTGCACCGGGCTGCGGGCCGGTCTTGGCCGGCCGGTGACGGCTTGCGCCGCCAGATCCTGAAAGATGTCCTCGGCCTGCTTCAATAATGGGTCGGAAAACCCGTCCTGCCGCCGCGCGTCGGGCTCAGCCCGGAAGAATCCGCGGAAGTCCATATCTGCGACGTCGATATCCAGGCGCTCACCGAGGTCGGCCAGAACCTCGTTCGGACGGGCCCTCAGGTCGTCCTGGACCACGAAATGGCACCGATCCCCCTGTGCGGCGATGTCGCGGAAGGCTGCAATCCAATAGGCCAGCCAATAGTTCGGGTCCTCGAGGTGATAGCCTTCGACAGCAAGTTCGGGAAAATCCAGCGGGCGGTGGAGGAGCCCGAACTCAAAATGCCCGATATCGCGCATATAGCGCAGCACGAACGGATCCTCGGCCTGTCGTACAAGGAAATTCCGATGCTGGCGCAGCATCGACCAGGCATGTGCGCTGGGATGCCGGATTGGCACGACGACCGCACAGCCCGGAAACAGATCGTGCAGTAGACGAAGACGGGCGATGTTGGCATTGTTCTTGGACAGGTAGCGCGGTGGCGCGGTGTCGCCGTCGCCGGATCCTCCAGTGCGCAGATGGCAAATCTTGCGAAAATGTGTGTCGAAAAAGCTCTGGGCCTCGCTGTGCAGATCCGTCGCGTACCAAAGCTCGATCCGGTTGTCGCGATATTTTTCCGGCCAGAACAGATGCCAGAAAATTTCATCAAAGGCCTCGGGGCTGTCCAGCCCGATCGTCAGACCATCGCCATGCGCCCGTTCCACCTGCGCCACATCCCGCCTGAGCGCGCCGCCTAGCCCGTTCCACAAATAGGGGGCGGAAATGAACGGCATGTCTCTGTATCGGTGCGTTGCCATTCCCTCGACATGAGACAGGGCGTTCAACACCGAGGTGGTTCCGCCGCGCGCCAGCGAGGTGACGAAAATAGGCGGGCGGGTTTCAGCCTCGGGCACCCGGCGCCGGAAGGCATAATCATCGACTTTCGCCGAAACCTTGTGAAATTTCGGACCGGAAAAGGCCAGCATATGTGCAAACCGGTCCGCCGAACTGTACGGGCCTGGTGCATTGGCATCGCTTTCCACCCGGCCCTTCCGACGTAGGAAAAAGCGGCCAACCAGAATGGCGGCCAGCGACACACCCACGATATAGTCGAGGCGCAGCATCAGGGAAAAGACCGCGTCCGCCGTGGTCAGGCCGATGGCGTCAGCAACCATGATAGGCAGAGCAGCCGCCGCCAGAGCTACACCAAACCGCCAGAACAGGCGCCACGCCCCCTGGAGCAGAGTGACCCCGGCCTGCCGGACCCGCACTTCCTTGACCTCGTCACTCAGCTCGCTGTCAAGCATCGCCGAGATGCCTTGCATGGCATCCTCGCCCAGACCTTTCGACAGACTGATGATATTCAGCGCCCAGATGCCGAACCCGAAACCGGCCACGGCAAACAGGGACACGATGAAGGCAACGATCATTGGGACAGGTCGGCTTCTTCGCCTTTCGCCTCAGAGTTTTTCCTTTTGCGCAGCGCCCGTTTGATTGGGTACCAGAGGAAACCGACGACCAGCAGAAAGCCGCCGACCACGATCGCCAGCAGAGTAAACAGGGCGCCCAAGCCCGCGCCCGGTCCGATATAGGCATGCGCCGGCGTTGTCAGGGCCAGAAACAAAAGGGCCGCGTTGATCCAAATCCGCATGGGTACCTCACTCGCAACAAACGAAACCGACCGTGTGGTACAGGCCAACAGTCAATCATATTCAAGAAACGGTACCACGAACCGATGAAAATCCAAAAAAGAAACCCAGCCTCCGACGATTTCGTTGGTCTTCTGTGCAACAATCGCAGAATTCGCCATTCATTATCTAGGGTGCGTGCCGGACCAGCAGGCGCTTAGAAATCAAGGCCCAGATCGACTGTCCGATAGGAGTGGGTCAGAGCCCCGGACGAGATATAATCGACCCCGGTGGCCGCGATCGCCGCTACCGTACCCACGGTGACATTGCCCGACGCCTCGGTCACCAGACGCCCATCCACCATCGCCACGGCCTCGGCCAGCATGTCCGGCGTCATGTTGTCCAGCAGCACGACATCAGCGCCACCAGTGTCCAGAACCTCGGCCAGCTGGTCCAACCGGTCCACTTCGATCTCGATCTTTATCATGTGCGACGCACGCGCCTTGACCGCCCCCAATACCGCGCCCACCCCGCCGGCGGCGGCAATATGATTGTCCTTGATCAGGATCGCATCCGACAGCGAATGGCGGTGGTTGAACCCGCCGCCATGCAGCACGGCCAGCTTCTCGACGATCCGCAGGCCCGGCGTGGTCTTGCGGGTGCAGGTTATGCGCGCCTTGGTCCCGGCGGTCTGCGCCACCAGCTCGGCTGTCAGAGTGGCTACCCCTGTCAGACGACCGGCAAAGTTCAGCGCAACGCGTTCCCCCGACAGGATCGAAGCCGCGCTGCCGGTGATCTCCATGAGGGTTTGGCCCTTGGTGCAACGGTCCCCGTCGGCCACAAGCGGGTCGATCTTCAGCGTTGGGTCCACCAGCCGGAACGCCAAGGCCGCCACCTGCATACCCGACACAACCGCATCCTCGCGCGCGTTCAGCCGCGCGGCATAGGTCACGCCCGCCGGGATTACGGTGCGGGTGGTGATGTCGCCGCTGGTGCCGAGATCTTCGGTCAGCGCGGCGCGGACCATTGGTTCAAGGATCAGGTCGGGGACAGTGGCATGATGCATGTTGCGGTTTCCTTGAAGATTTTCGACCGCAGTGCCACGGCCTCGTCCAGTGTCAGATCAGACCGCCGCCCCGGCCCCGTGGCCGAAGCAGGACAATCGGATCGGTAATGCGCGCCGCGGCTTTCGGTGCGCATCAGGGCGGCCGCCGCGATCAGCGTGGCGGTTGCGGTCATGTTACGGAACAAGTGAGACTGACCGTGCAGCGACTCCAACACGGCGATCCGGCCCAAGGCGCGGCGCAGCCCATCGGCGTCGCGGACCACGCCCACGCTATCGGTCATGACCTGACGCAGTTCGGCCACTGCCTGCGGGTCGGGCTCGGTACCGCCCGATGGCAGGCGCAGCCGCACCTCGGGCGCGTCGGCCATCGTCAGAGTGCCGGCAATGTCACGGGCGCAGGCGCGGGCAAAGACCAACGCCTCAAGCAGACCGTTCGACGCCAGCCGGTTCGCCCCGTGCAACCCGGTTGACGCCGCTTCGCCACAGGCCCAGAGCCCGGCCAGAGAGCTGCGGCCATTCAGGTCGGTGGCCACGCCGCCCATGTGGTAATGCGCCGCCGCCGTCACCGGAATCGGTTGGGTCACGGGGTCGACACCGTTGCTCAGGCAGGCCTCGGTCACCGCCGGAAACTGACTGCAGATCGCCGCGCCGATCGCCGCACGGGTATCCAGCGCGGGCCGGTTGCCGGCTTTGGTTTCCAAGTAGACGGCGCGCGCCACGACATCACGCGGGGCCAACTCGGCATCGGGGTGGATGCTTTGCATGAACCTTTCGCCGTGGCGGTTGATCAGTACGGCGCCCTCGCCACGTAAAGCCTCGGTGGCCAGAGGCATCGGATCCTCGCCCACGTCGATTGCGGTGGGGTGGAACTGAATGAACTCGGCATCGGCGATCCGAGCCCCGGCCCGTGCGGCCATACCGATCCCCTGCCCACGGATCCGCGCCGGGTTGGTGGTGCGGGCATAGAGCCCCGCCGACCCGCCCGTGGCCAGTACATGCGCAGCCCCGCGCAGAAGCACCGGTTCGGCCCCCGGCGCATCGGTCGGCGCCAGATATACGCCCGAGACCTTGGCCCCGTCGCTTTCCAGCCCCACCGCCAGCGCCCCTTCGATCACCTGGACCGAAGCACGCCGCCGCAGCTCGGCGATCAGGGCGCGCATGATCTCGGCACCAGCCTGGTCGCCCTTGACGCGCACCACGCGGGCCACCGAATGGGCCGCTTCCTGCGATTGGATGAACCCGCCATCGGCGTCCCGGTCGAACCCGGTGCCCAGATCGGACAGGTCCAGAATATGATCCCGCGCCGCGCGGGTGACGAACTCGGCCACCTCCTGCAAGACCGACCCTGCGCCGGCGCGCATCGTGTCGCGGGCATGGGCTTCGGGGCTGTCGGACGGGTCCATCGCCGCCGCCACCCCGCCCTGCGCCCAAGCCGAACTGGCACCCGAGCCCAGCGGCTCGGGCGAGATCATCACCACTGGGTGCGGGTCGAGCTTGAGCGCGGTATAGACCGCTGCCAGACCGCCGCCGATAATGACCACCCGAGGGGTCGAGACCGTCTGCATCGCCCCGGTCAAATTCCCAGCTTGCGCGACAGATCGATCATCCGCTGCACCGAAAGGCGCGCTTTTTCCGCCACTTCGGGGTCAACCTCGACCTGCCCGGTCATGGTGTCCAGCGCATACAGCACCTTTTCCAGCGTGATCTTCTTCATGTAGGGGCACATGTTGCAGGGGCCGACGAAATCGACCTGCGGCAGCGCGTCGGCGATGTTCGACGCCATCGAACACTCGGTGATCAGCATCGCCTTTTCGGGCTGTTCGTCAGTGACGTATTTGATGATGCCGCTGGTCGACCCCGAGAAATCGGCCTCGGCCACAACGTCGGGCGGGCATTCGGGATGCGCGATCAGGCGGGTGCCCGGGTTCCATTCGCGGAACTCGCGCAGGTCCTGCGCCGTGTATTGCTCGTGCACGATACACGATCCTTCCCACCAGACCACGTTCTTCTGCGGCACGTCGCGGGCCACGTTCTGCGCCAGGTACTGGTCGGGGGTCATGATGACCGTGTCGCTGTCCATCGCTGCCACGATCTGCGCCGCGTTCGAGGAGGTGCAGCAGATGTCGGATGCCGCCTTCACCTCGGCCGTGGTGTTCACATAGGACACGACCGGCGCACCGGGATAGCGGCGGCGCATCTCGGCGATGCCCTCGGCGGTGATCGACTCGGCCAGCGAACAGCCGGCCTCCATGTCGGGCATCAGAACAGTCTTTTCGGGGCTGAGAATCTTCGAGGTCTCCGCCATGAAATGCACGCCGCATTGCACGATCACGTCGGCCTCGACCTCGGTCGCCTTGATGGCCAGCTGCAGGCTGTCACCGACGAAATCCGAAATCCCATGATAGATCTCGGGCGTCATGTAGTTGTGGCCCAGTATCAACGCGTTGCGCTCGGTCTTCAGATCGTTGATCGCCTTGACATAGGGCGCGTAGATCGCCCAGTCCGCCGGCGAGACGACGCGCGACATGCGGTCGTAAATGTCGCTCATGCTGGCGGCCAACTCGGGCGAGGGGGTCAGGTCGTATTTCTCGGCTAGATGCGCGCGCTGCGCGGGATGGTCGAACACTTGGTCTGATTTCCGCCTGGTGAGTTCCTGTGCCGCTTCATATGGGGATTCCGTCCCGTTGGCCACAACCTGCCAACGGAAAATATGCCGCATCACCAAGCGTTATGCCCCGCGCGGCTGTGGAACTCTGGGCCGATGGGGCGGGTCAGAGCTCGACCCGGCACCACACGCAATCATGATCCGACAGCGGCTTGCCCTCGGCCGTCAGCGAGGGCAGCAGCCCTCGGTCCGGGCATGTCAACCCCCTGCCCGCGAACCAGTCCAGCTTCATCACCCGGTCCGGGTGCGGCGTGATCAGGCTGGGGCGCGTGGTGTGACCTTCGGCAGTGAACGCCCAGCTGTATCCGCGGCGCTCGGCCAGGGAAAACAGCGTTTCCCGGCGCCAATCGAAATCGGGCGGCAGGTGGTTGCCGGTGTTCAGGTCTCCCCCGATCAGCACCGGCATGTCCGGCGCAAACGCCTCGACGGCATCCAGCAGTTTTTCGAACTGCGCGTGCCGGTGGTCCGAGGCGGCGTTGCTTTCCAGATGCGTCGACACCACGCAGAGCGGCCCGGCCTTTGTCGGAACTTCGGCCAAGATCGCCATGCGCCCGCCCAGTCGCGGCTGATCGGGGTCGGCCGCGCCGCTGTCGGCGGCGAACCAGTGGCCGTGATCGTCCAGCCGAAGCAACGAGGTCCGGCTGAACGGCACCGCCGACAGGATCGCATTGCCGTGCCAACCCAGCGTGTTGAAATCGTCGCTGCAAAATGCGCGTTCGGTCGGACCACCCATACCCAATTCGTGGAACTCGACGCCAAAGACATAGGCCATGTTCAGATGGGCGGCCATCTCCTCGGTCGTGTGGCGCTGTGCGGTGCGGGCCATGCCGTGATCGACCTCGGACAGCAGAACGATATCCGGCGCGACCGGCGCCAGATGCGCGGCGGTCTCAGCGGGAAAAAGGCAACGCTCGACGTTCCAGGCCGCGACCGTCAGAGTCGGGTCAAGCACGTCACGCGACGCCCGCCCGCCCAGTTGCAGCGCGTTCATGGCCGGCGTTTCCGCCATCAGGGCACGATGCGCTTCGGCGGTGCGCGGCGCGGACAGAATGCGCGCGCGCGCGGCTTCGGAAACAGGCGGCAAGGCCGCGACGGTCTTGGTGATCACAGGGCTTTTCCGGATTCCGGGTGGAACAGAGTGATGGCGTCGGACTTCAGCGCGATCCGGGTCTCGCCCGGCGCGGCCTCGACATCCTTGCCGACATGGATGGTGAACTCCTGATCAGCCAGCCGCCCGTGCAGCAGCCGATGCGCGCCCAGCTCCTCGATGATGTCGACATGGAAGGAAATCGAGCCTCCGGCGCCCAACATTACGTCCTCGGGGCGGATGCCCAGAGTGACCGGGCCAGACCCTTCGGCCGCGCCCAG
>NZ_JBXWRZ010000062.1:0-12848 GCF_059613165.1 Ruegeria sp. BHSB172 | reverse complement strand
TCCATCATCACCATCTGGGGCAGGCGACCCGAAACGGCTATCACGCGCTGGCGCTGGATGAGACGCGCGAAGTGTTCACTCCGGTCCTGTGGCAGGACACCGCCGACTTCAAGGGCCGTGTCGAACAGGTCTGGTTCCGTGGCACCCATGGCGACGTGGGCGGGCAGCTCAGCGGGTTCGAGCCGGCGCGGCCGTTGGCCAACATTTCGCTGGTGTGGATGCTGGACAAGGCCGAATTGCACGGTCTGCCGCTGCCCGAGGGCTGGCGCAGCCGGTTTCCCACCGATCCGCACGCGCCATCGGTCGGCACCTGGCGCGGGTGGGGCAAGATCTTTCTGCTGCGCCGCCACCGGTTGGTCGGGCAGGACCCGTCGGAACGACTGCATGTCTCGGTATCACCCAACGAGCTGCCGAAATGGGTGCATCTGCCGGCCGGGCCGCATTCGCACCCCGCGCAATAGGTTTCAGTCGAAACTCGCCGGACTGGGCGCACAGCGATGCGCGTCAAAGGCGGCGTGGATGTCGGCCTCGAGGTTGCGCACCTGCGAAAGGGCGGGCAGCGCATCGGGCGCGAAATAGCCCGCATCGCTGGTTTCGGCGCCTGGCTGCGGCGCGGTGCCGGACTCTGGGTCGCACAGGAAGAACAGCTTGTAGAAATCGCGGGCATCCGCCGGGTAGGGGTGCCGCGCCTTGTGGCGCAGGGCGTACAGGCTGTGCGCCCTGACCTGCAGCCCGGCTTCCTCAAAGACCTCGCGTTCGATGTTCTCCGCCGGAGAGCTACCGATATCTGCAAACCCGCCCGGCATGGCCCACAACCCGTCGCTGCGCTCGCGCACCAGCAGGATGTGGCCGTTCTGGATCACGGCGCCGCGGATGTCGATGCTGGGGGTGGCGTATCCGCCTGCATGGGGCGGTATCAGCCCCCCGATCCGCGACACGGGCACCCGGCCCAGATCGGCCAGCATGGCGCGGGCGATGCCGGCGATCTCGTCATAACGCTCGCGGTCGAAAGGGTCGGTGGTAAAGTGCTGGCCTGTCTCGGCCAGCGCCAACAATCGTTTGGCCTGCGCCAGCCAGGTATCCTCGGTCGCGGTCGGATCCCGGCACACCGGGTGTTACCGACGCCGGTCGCGGCGCGCACTCATGGGTTGGAAAGCGACACCCACATGCGCCTCGCAATAGGGTTTGCCCGGCTCGGCCGGCAGACCGCAGAACCAGAAATCATCCGTGGCCGGATCGCCCACGGGCCATTTGCAGGTCTTCTCGGTCAGTTCCATCAGAGACAGCTTCTTGGCCTTCTTCTCAACCTCGTTGACCTTGGCAAGCGCCTCGGGGCTGATTTCATTGGCCGAGGGCTGCGGCGGCAGCGGCTGGCCGGCCGGAATGATCTGGCGGCGCGGCGGCGTGGCCGGTTTTGCCTCGGCGGCCGGTGCGGCTGCCGCGGGGCGGGCCGGCTCGGTCTTGGGGGCGGGTTTGGGCTTGGCTTCGGCCTTGGGCGCGGGGGTCGGTTTTTCCTTGGGCTCGGCCTTGGCGGGTGCGGCGCCGGTGGTCCGGTTCGACAGGCCTAGGCGATGGACCTTGCCGATCACCGCATTGCGGGTGACCCCGCCCAGTTCCTTGGCGATCTGGCTGGCCGACTGGCCTTCGCCCCACATTTTCTTGAGCAGTTCTACGCGCTCGTCTGTCCAGGACATGGGTAGCCTTTCAAAAGCGGGAAAGCGGCCTCGGTCACGGGCCGCCTTCGGAATTCGTCTCAGCGCCCTATTCTAATCACTGCGGGCCGAGTTACAAGCGGTCATCGAATCAGATTGGGGGCAGGAATGCAGAATCTCGCGGATCAGGACATGCGCCGTTTCGGAGCGGTCAACTGGATGGGGTTGTGGACACTGGCCCAGCGCGAAACCCTGCGCTTTCTGGCGGTCTGGACGCAGACCCTGCTGGCGCCTCTGGTCACTGCTGGCCTGTTCCTGCTGATCTTCAACATCGCTGTCGGCCCGGGGCGGCCGGATGTGATGGGCGTGCCCTTTCTGACCTTTCTGGCGCCCGGGATCATGATGATGACGGTGATTCAGAACGCCTTTGCCAACACTTCGTCCTCGATGGTGATCTCCAAAGTGCAGGGTAACATCGTGGACACGCTGATGCCGCCGCTGTCACCGCTCGAAATCCTGCTGGGCTATCTGGCGGGCGGCATTGCGCGGGGCGTGCTGATCGCGCTGGTCGTGGCAGCGGCCCTGGCGCTGGTGTTGGGGCTGGTGCCGGCGCATCCGCTGATCGCGCTGGCCTTCGTGGTGCTGGGCGGTGCGTTCATGGGCGGTCTGGGCCTGTTTGCGGGCATCTTCGCCAACAAGTTCGACCAGATGGCGGCCATCACCAACTTCATCGTCACCCCGCTGGCCTTCCTGTCGGGCACTTTCTACTCGGTCGAGGCGCTGCCGCCGCTGCTGAACCGCCTCAGCCATGCCAACCCGGTGTTCTACCTGATCGACGGGCTGCGGTTCGGGATGATCGGCGTGTCGGACAGTTCGCCGCTGCTGGGGCTGGCCGTCTGCGGCGGGGCCACGTTGGCCGTCTGTGCGGTGACTTGGCAGATGCTGCGCACGGGCTACCGGCTCAAGGCCTGACCCGCCGCGCCCGACCTTCGCGCCACACCAGGATCAGCGCTCCGGTCAGGATGATGCCCGACCCGGTCACGCTGACCGCATCCGGGATCACGTCGAACACCGCAAAATCGTACAGGCCCGCAAAGATTAGCGTGGCATAGCTGATCGGCGCCACGAACGAGGCATCGGCCCGCGCCATGCCGTTGACGAAACAGGCCTGCGCACAGGCCATCAGCACCCCGATCCCGACCAGCGCTGCCCATTGCGCGGACGCAGGCGGTGCCCAGACCGCCAGCACCGCGACCGTGGCGATGGTCACACCCATCGCGTTGTTGACCAGCAGGATCTGGATCGGCGCCTCGCGGCCCGACAGTTTCTTGATGAAGATCAGCTCCATTCCGATCACAGCCGCCGCACCCAGCGCCAGCAGGGCGGCGGGCTGAAAGCTTGCGGGCGTCGGGCGCAGCAAGATCAAAGCGCCCGCCAACGCCACCGCTGCGGCCAGCCAGCGCCAGGCGCCGACGCCCTCTTTCAACAGCGGGATGGCCAGCACCATCGCGAATACCGGGTTCAGGAAAGATATCGCGGTGGCATCGGCAATCGGGATGTAGGCGACCGAGGCGAACATCAGCGAAATCCCCGCCCAGCCGAAACTGGTGCGACCCAGATGCAGCCCCCAATGCGGTCGCCGCAGCCGGGGGCGCAATACCGAAACGGTGGCCGCAATCGCGACGAAGGCAAACAGGAACCGCCCGTGGCTGATCTGCAGCGGATGCAGCGGCGGGCCCAGCGTATCTGTTCCCAGCGCCTTGGCCAGCAGCGTGGTGCCCGCGATGAAGGCGCTGGCGCAAAAGATCAGACCGGCGGCCAATGCCGGGTTGTGAGCCTTGGGCGTGAACATGGCCCAGCGGTGCGGCAGAGCGGCCCGAATGACAAGCCCCAAACGCCCACGGTTCCAACAAATTCAGCTGTCGTCGCGATTTCGGCTTTTCACATCGTGACGGTCCCGCTATACGAGCACCCATGATCAAAACCGTGCATATCCTGCCGCTCCGACGCCGACGCATCACCGCGTAACCGGCCCGTTTGATCCTGCGCGCGCGACCCAAATCCGCGCATCTCTCACCAAATCTGTTGACGAACCCGGTCTCAGTGTTTCAGTCACTGGGTTCAAGTTTTCCAAAAAGGATGATCCGATGATCCCGTCCGTTCTGCCGACCTACAATCGTGCTCCGCTGACCTTCGTTAAGGGCGAAGGCGCTTGGCTGACCGAGGCGGACGGCCGACGTTTCCTTGACCTGGGCGCGGGTATCGCTGTGAACGCGCTGGGCCATGCCCACCCGGCCCTGGTCAATGCCTTGACCGAGCAGGCGCATGCGCTGTGGCACGTGTCGAACCTGTACCAGATTCCGCAACAGCAGGCGCTGGCCGACAAGCTGGTGGATCTGACCTTCGCCGACACTGTGTTCTTCACCAATTCGGGCACTGAGTCCTGCGAACTGGCGGTCAAGATGGCCCGCAAGCATTTCCACGACAAGTGTCAGCCGGAAAAGGTCGAGATCATCACGTTCGAGGGGTCTTTCCACGGCCGGTCCTCGGCGGGGATCGCCGCGGCCGGGTCCGAGAAGATGACCAAGGGGTTCGGCCCGCTGCTGCCCGGGTTCGTACATGTCGCCTTCGGCGATCTGGACGGCGTGACCAACGCGATCAGCGACAAAACCGCCGCGATCATGATCGAGCCGATCCAGGGCGAGGGCGGTATCCGCCCCGTCCCCGATGTCGAGCTCAAGGCCCTGCGCCAGATCTGCGACGACAATGGGCTGCTGCTAATCCTTGACGAGGTGCAGTGCGGCGTCGGCCGCACCGGGAAACTCTTTGCCCATGAATGGGCGGGCATTACCCCCGACATCATGATGGTGGCCAAGGGCATCGGCGGGGGCTTTCCACTGGGTGCGGTGCTGGCCACCGAAGCGGCCGCCAGCGGCATGACCGCGGGCACCCATGGGTCGACCTATGGCGGCAACCCGCTGGGCTGCGCGGTGGGCTGCGCGGTTCTGGACCATGTGGCGACCCCGGCCTTCCTGGACGGCGTCAACCGCAAGGCGGGGCTGTTGCGCCAAAAGCTCGAGGGCCTTGTCGCCGATCACCCCGACGTGTTCGAAGAGGTCCGCGGATCCGGCCTGATGCTGGGTTTGAAATGCAAGGCGCCCAACGCCGACGTGGTCACGGCCGGTTATGACAACGAAGTCATCACTGTGCCCGCGGCCGACAACGTGATCCGCCTGCTGCCGCCGCTGACCCTGACCGAGGATGACATTGCCCAGGCCCAGATCCGCCTCGAGAAAGCCGCCCGGCAGGTTCAAAGCCAACTCGCCTCGGCCTGACGCCCCCTATTCCCAAATGCGCCGGGGGCGACGCCCCCCGGCAACCGACAGTGAAAAAGCGAACCGACATGAACCATTTCCTTGATATCCACAAAACCGACGCCGCCGCGCTGCGGTCGATGATCGACCAAGCCGGCGCGATGAAGCAGGCCCGGTTGGGCCGTCCCAAGGCCGCACCCGACGACGAACAGCCGCTGGCCGGCCGCATGGTGGCGCTGATTTTCGAAAAACCCTCGACCCGGACCCGCGTTTCGTTCGATGTGGGCGTGCGCCAGATGGGCGGGCAAACCATGGTGCTGTCGGGCAAGGACATGCAGCTGGGCCATGGCGAGACTATCGCCGACACCGCCCGCGTGCTGTCGCGCTATGTCGACATGATCATGATCCGCACCTTCGACGAAACCATCCTGACCGAGATGGCCGAATACTCGGACGTGCCGGTGATCAATGGCCTGACCGACCGCACCCATCCCTGCCAGATCATGGCCGACGTGCTGACCTACGAGGAACACCGCGGCCCCATCGCCGGGAAAAAGGTGGTCTGGACGGGTGACGGCAACAATGTCTGTGCCTCGTTCCTGCACGCGGCGGGCCAGTTCGGTTTTGACCTGACCTTTACCGGCCCGGCCCAGTTCGACCCCGAGGAAGAGTTCATGGGTTTCGCCCGCCAGAAGGGCTCGAAAATCGTGATCGAGCGCGACCCATACAAGGCCGTCGAAGGCGCCGATCTTGTCGTGGCCGACACCTGGGTTTCGATGCACGACTCGCAGTCGGCCAAGGAGCGCCGCCACAACCTGCTGCGGCCCTATCAGGTCAACGCGGAACTCATGTCCCACGCCAAACCCGATGCGCTGTTCATGCACTGCCTGCCCGCCCACCGCGAGGAGGAAGCGACCTCCGAGGTGATGGACGGGCCGAACTCGGTGATCTTTGACGAGGCCGAAAACCGCCTGCACGCGCAGAAGGCGGTGATGCGCTGGTGTTTGGGGGTCTGAAGCCCCTTAGAAATTCTATGGGAGCCGCTGGTTCTCTTTCAATTCTGGAGGCTCCCATGCCGCACGTCGTCCTGGAATTTTCAGCCGGGCTTGAGCAATCGCATGATTTTCAAGCCATATGCGAAGATCTCTATAAGGTCCTCGCCACGCATGAGGAATTTGACGCACCAACGCTCAAAATTCGCGCGATGCCGATCCCGTATTCCCACATCGGGACCGAGCCGCAGACGTTCATTCATGCCACTCTATTCCTGATGCAGGGCCGGGACGAGCCGACGCGAACCGAACTGAACACAATCATTCTGGATGTTCTGGCCGCCGGTGCACCGGCGGTCGGCAGCATCACGGTGCGGGATGTAGAGATGAACCGCGCCACCTATGCAAAGCGCCTGGCGACCTGAGCTGCGCCTGCCGTCTAAACTCGCGGTTTCACGTCCCAGACCTGCAATCTGATCAAGGCCCCGACGCAGGCGAACAATACAAGCCCACACAATGCGGCCTTGGTGACGGTTTCCATTGCGCCCTCGATCAGCAGGGCATGTACGACGGTGCCTAGAATGGTCACCAGCGCAAGACTGGCATGGGCCAACCGCCAAAGGCGGAACCGCCATCCCAGCCGGCTGCGCAGCGCGGCCAGCGCCACGGCGGCGAACGCTGCCAACATGGCCACCACGCCCCAGGCCGAGAAAGGGGTAGGCGACCGGAAAAGCAGGGCATCCACCACATCCGGGGGGCTGGTAACCCACAGCCCGCCGACGTGCAGGACAATCATGGCGATCAGGGTGATCCCGACCCAGCGGTGCACCATTCGGCTGCTCATCGCCGTCAGCCCCGGCAACACGCGCGCGGCCAGCAGGGGCTGTACCAGAAGCAATCCCAACCCGATGATCCCGGCAAAGCCTGCTGCGATGTAGATCGGGCTGCGCCATGCCAGATACGGGCTGAACCCCGCCACCACCACAGGCACCGCAACGGCGGCGATCAGCGCCAGCCAGACCGCGAGGACGCCCGGGCGCGGCACCGGGTTCAGACCGGTTGCAGAACGAAATGCGCGGCGAGGGTCTTGTCGCGCGCACTGGACATGATCGGGCGCAGGAACACGGTCTCGAATTCGCCGCTGTCATAGGCCAGATGTCCGTGCGGCTGACCAAAGGCGGGCACGATCTGCGGCATCTCCAGCCGGAATTCTCCGTTCGCATCGGTCAGGGTGGCGCCGTGGCTCTGAGGATCGCGCTCGTGGCCTTCGGTGGTATGCGCCCAGATCTGGATGCGCTGACCCGGCAGGGGCGCGCCGTCGCCGGCCCGCCTTACTGTGCCGGTCATCCAGAAGCCGCCGCCGCCGATACGGTCGACGATCGGCGCGCCCGGGCGATAGTTGTTCGATCCGCCCCGCATTGACGGGGTCGGCGCTAACCCACTGGCCCGCGCGGGCAGGATCAGGCCGCTGCCGGCCGTGGCGACCAGTGCGGTACCGGCCACCAACATGGTTCTTCGGTTCAGTGAATCTCCGGGCATCTAAACCTCTCCTGTGCTGACCCGGCAGCTGTTCCAACCGCCATGCTGGAAGAATAGCACGATCGCGGCTCATTCCGAGCGTTCCGGGCAAAAACCGGCCAACCGGCGGACGAAAGCGCATGGAATGGACCAAGGCGGCAATAATCTTTGACGCCTGCGCCATTCGGGTGCGATCCTTTTCTTTGCGCCACCAAGGGGGGAAGCCGATGACAGATGCCAACCTGCTGACAAAGGATGAAATCGCCGCCTTCCGCCGCGATGGTGCGGTGATGCTGCGCCAGAAATTCAGCGCAGACTGGCTTGAGTTGCTGCGCGCGGGCATCGACGCCGATCTGCAAACCCCGACCGAGAACTTCACCCGCCACACCAAGGACCCGGACGCGCCTGCCTATCTTGAGGATTACTGGGCCTGGAGCAAGATCCCCCAGTTCGAGGAATTCGTCCGCAACTCGCCCTGCGCGCCGATAGCTTCCGAATTGCTGGGCGCCGCGCCGATCAATCTGGTGATGGACAACTGGTTCCTGCGCGAGGCCGGATCGACCTCGCGCCCGCCATTCCATCAGGACCTGTCCTATTTCGATTTTGAAGGCTCGATGTGCGTGCTGTGGCTGCCGCTTGAACCGGTCAGCAAGAACAACGGGATCGCTTTCGTGCGCGGCTCGCACCTGTGGGACAAGCTGTTCATGCGCGTACGCTTTGCCGACGGGCACCCCAGTTACGAACCCACGCAGGTTGCAGGCCGCACCTATCACCCGCCACCGGACGTGAATGCCGATCCCGGCGCTTATGACCTGCTGCAATGGGATATGGATCTGGGCGACTGCATCTATTTCGACATGCGCACGCTGCACGGGGGGCTGTCCTCGGTCACGCCCACGGAAACCGTGCGCCGCTTCACCCTGCGCATGACCGGGCCGGACGGGGTGATCCGGTATCGCGGCGATTGGGCCAAGGAGGAGCGGGCGCAGTTTGAGGCCGCCGGCTATGCCGAGGGCGACCGGATCGCCGGCCCGTTTTTCCCGCAGCTCTGGCCCAGCGCACAGGGCTGATCCGGGCTGCAGCCTGTCTGTGCGCAGATGCACTTTGTCCGCCGGTATTTTGCGCTAGATTGGCAAGAGTGAACATCCCGCCGCACTGGATTGGAGGCCGACATGAGCTGGAACCCCACCCACAGCCCCGAATGCGTCAGCGAAGGTTCGGCGCTGGAAACCCTGATCATCCCGCGCGCCCGCGATCTGGGCGGGTTCGAAGTGCGCCGCGCGCTGCCCTCGGTCAAGCGCCAGTTGGTGGGGCCCTTCATCTTTTTCGACCAGATGGGACCGGCCGAGTTCATCACCGATGGCGGCATCGACGTACGCCCGCATCCGCATATCGGGCTGGGCACCGTTACTTATCTGTACCAGGGCGAATTTGAACATCGCGACAGCCTCGGAACCCATCAGATGATCTATCCCGGCGAGGTCAACTGGATGGTTGCGGGCCGCGGCGTCACCCATTCCGAACGCACCAGCGCCGAAACCCGCGCCAAGCGGCACAGCCTGTTCGGCATCCAGACCTGGATCGCGCTGCCCGAAGCGCACGAAGACATGGCCCCCGATTTCGAACATCACAAGCAGGCCGCGTTGCCGCATATCCAGGATGCCGGTGTCAGCGCCCGGCTGATCCTCGGCTCGGCCTATGGGGAAACCAGCCCGGTCACGATGCTGTCGGAAACCTTCTATCTGGACGTGCAACTGGACCCCGGCGCTGCCTTCCCGTTGCCCGACGATCACGAGGATCGGGGCGTCTACGTCACCCAAGGCTCGGTCGAGATCGCGGGTGACCGGTTCGAGGAAGGCCGCATGATGGTCTTCCGCCCGGGTGACCGACTGTCGGTGACTGCCGGGCCGGCGGGGGCGCGGCTGATGGTGCTGGGCGGAGCCACGATGAATGAGGATCGGTATATCTGGTGGAACTTCGTTTCTTCCTCGAAGGACAAGATCGAAACGGCGATCCGCGAATGGAAATCCGCCGATTGGGCCAACGGCGCCTTCCACCTGCCGCCGGGGGACGAGGACGAGTTCATTCCGATTACCCCGGAACTGGAACGCACCAAGCCCCGGCGCGCGCGCTGAACGTCACGTCAGCGCCCGCCCGGCTTGCCTACCCGAGGGATCCCGGCGATCCTTAGCGGCAAACGGGAAGGGGACGGCATGAGACTGGTGATCGCGGGCGCGGGCAGCATCGGATGCTATTGCGGGGGGCTGTTGGCCGATGCCGGCCACCGCGTCACGCTGCTGGGCCGGGCGCGGGTGCTGGACTCGATCCGGCAGAACGGGCTGACCGCGACCGACTATTCGGGCCTGCGTAAAACGATCCCTGCCGACCGTCTGACCCTTTCTGAAGACCCTGCCTGTCTGTCCGACGCCGATCTGGTTCTGGTCACAGTGAAAACCGGCGCCACCGTCGAAATGGCCGGCCTGATCGCCGCGTACACCCCGGCCGCGGCCCCGGTCATTTCGTGGCAGAACGGGATGGAAAACGCCCGCACCCTGCGCACCGCGCTGCCCGGACGGGACGTGCGCGCCGGGATGGTGCCGTTCAACGTGGTGCCTGCCGGTCCGGCCACCTGGCATCGCGCGACATCCGGCGACATCGTGATCGAGTCCGGTCCCGGCGCGCTGGCCCGCCGCCTGTCCACGCCCGATCTGCCCGTCACCGAAACCGACGGGATCGAGGCGGTGCAATGGGGCAAGCTGGTCATCAACCTCAACAATGCGCTGAACGCGCTGTCGGGTCTGACCCTGCGCGAGCAGCTGTTGAACCGCGACTGGCGCCGCTTGATGGCTGACCAGATGGCCGAGGCGCTGGCGGTTCTGGCCGCCTCCGGGCGCCCCGTGGCCTCTACCACGCCGCTGCCGGCCTCGATGACGCCGCATATCCTGCGCCTGCCCACGCCGCTGTTTTCGCGCATCGCGGCGCGGATGCTGACGATCGACCCCGCCGCGCGCACCTCGATGGCCTATGATCTGGATGCCGGTCGCCCGACCGAAATCGACAGCCTGCAGGGCGAGATCATCCGCTTGGGCCGCGAAACCGGCGCGCCGACCCCGATCTGCGACCGGGTGGCAGAGCTGATCACGCAGGGCGATACGGGTCCGCTGACCCCCGACCAGATTCGTGCCGGGCTGCGCTCTGCCGTTGGTTAGATCCGCAACAGCAGCTTTTTCAGCTCCGGTTCGTGGACGCGTTCGGACGCCTCTTGCGGCGAGACCCATTCGCGGGTGCGTTCGTGCATTTCGGGAAATTCATCGGCCAGATCGGTGACCCGCAGCCGATAGACCGTGGTGCAAACCGGATCGATCGCGCCGCTTTTGCGGACCTTGCCGTAGCAATAGCTGCCGACCGGCTCCGGATCGACCTCGGCGTTGCGCACGCCGGCCTCTTCCCAGGCCTCCTGCGCTGCGGCCTCGGCCCCGTTCAGCCCGTCAATCGGCCAGCCCTTGGGGATAATCCACCGCCCGGTGTCGCGACTGGTGACCATTAGCACCTGCGTATCGGGGCCATCGCCACGGGTACACAGCGCCGCGAACTGCACGAGGCGCGGACGCTGAAACAGGGGTTTCAGGACCCCCTCCCAGAATTTGTGCAGCCATGTCATTGCGGGTGCCTGCCGTTTTTTGTTGTTCTGCCTTCAGGACGGCGAGAGATATCAACCTGACAGATGGTATTCAAGCACCCCTGCGTTTGGCCCGCAGGGTCGGGTCGGCCTGGGTCGGGTCCTCGGGCCAGGGGTGCTTGGGGTATTGCGCACGCATGTCCTTGCGTACATCGGCATAGGACCCGGCCCAGAACCCCGGCAGGTCGCGGGTGATCTGGATCGGGCGCTGCGCGGGGGACAGAAGGGTGACCTTCAGCGGCTCGCGCCCCACCATCGGGTGCTGGGTGACCCCGAACATTTCCTGCAGGCGAACGGCGATTTCGGGCACCGCTTTGCCATAGTCGATCGGGACCTTTCGCCCCAGTGGCGTGACAAAGGCCGGGGGCGCGCGGCGGTCCAGTTCCTGCATCTGGTCCCAACTCAGCCGCGCCTGAAGGGCGGGCAGCAGGTCGAACCGCTTCCAATCCTCGGCGCTGCGCACGCCGGTCAGCATCGGCAGCAGCCAGTCCTCGAGCGTTGTCATCAGCCCGCTTTCCGAGAAATCGGGCAGGTCGACGCCTGCCGCCCGCACCAGCTCGACCCGTGCGGCCAGTCGCGCAGCCTTGCCCTCCAGCCTCAGGCCCAGATCGCGCACGCCGTCCAGCATCGCGCGGGCCACGGACTCGTCGGACACGTCCTTCCAGATGCGGTCATCGAGCACCAGCGCACCGAACCGTTCCTGCCGCCGGGCCACCACCCGGCGGTCCCGTTTCGACCAAGCGCAGGTCTCGACCCATTCGATCTGGTCGGCGAACAACGCGCGGATCTCGGCTTCGGTGATCTGCGCGGCCATGCGCAGCCGGGCCTCGCGCGGGTTGCCGTCAGTGTCGATCGCCACAAGGTACGGCGCTGCGGCCATCGGGTCGCCGGGGTCCATCACCACGCCCTTGCCGCCCGACAGCACATAGCGCGGCGCGTCGCCCTTGCGCCTCTGCCCGACCCGGTCGGGATAGGCCAGCGCGGCCATCGCCGCCGGGCCCAGCGGGTCGCCTTCAGTCTTGATCTGGCCGTGCAGCCGCTTCGCCTCGGACCGGATCCGGTCCAGAACGCCGGGATTGGCGGGCCAGACCCGGTTGCGCTGGTAGGCGCGCGGATCGCGCAGCGCCTCGAGCCGCAGCGACAGGTCCACTGGAGCGCCTTTCAGCGGGTCGCGCTCGGCCATCAGGGCAGCCAGCGGGGCGGCCTGCGCGCCGGCCGTTACCAGCATGTGTCCCAACCGCGGATGCAGGGGCAGGCCAGCCAGTGCGCGGCCATGTTCGGTGATACGGCCCTTGCCGTCCAACGCGCCCAGCATCCGCAGCAGCGCGCGCGCCTCGGCCAGCGCCCCCTCGGGCGGCGGTGTCAGAAAGGCCAGATCCTGCGGCTCGGCCCCCCACAAGGCCAGTTCCAGCGCAAGGCCGGTCAGGTCGGCGGCCTCGATCTCGGCGGGTGGAAAGGCGGGCAGGGCGCCTTCCTCACCCTTCGACCACAGGCGAAAGCACAGCCCTTCGGCCACGCGGCCCGCGCGGCCCGCGCGCTGGGTCGCCTCGGCGCGGGTGACGCGCTCGGTCACCAGCCGCGACATGCCCGAGCTCGGATCGAAACGTGCGCGGCGGGCCTGTCCCATGTCCACTACCACCCGGATGTCCGGAATGGTCAGCGAGGTCTCGGCGATCGAGGTGGTAAGCACCAC
>NZ_JBXWRZ010000061.1:0-13003 GCF_059613165.1 Ruegeria sp. BHSB172 | reverse complement strand
CGCGAACTCACCGAGGGAGGCCCGCACCTTCTCGCCACGCGCGAAACGGAAAGCTTCGTCAGGACCGAGCACATTGCCGACCATCCCGGCGTCGGTCGAGTAGGAGGTGTGCAGGTGGGTATCGCCCCAGAACACTCTGTTTGGAAAAGACTGATCGACAAATGGAGAATAGCCGCGCTGACCAAGTCGGACATCTTCGGGGTTTATCGCAAGGTCGCCAGAGTACCCTTGGGCAAGTGCCGCGCCGGTGAACAATGCACTCAAGCTCACGCTCATGAATATCTTCTTCATTGCCGTCCTCCCGTCAGTCAACAACGCAGAATTATTATAGCGCATGCTCGAAAGGCTGACTTGATTTGGATCAGCCGCTCATCATTGACTGCAGAATGAATGGCCGCTGTGGGCTCTTTCGCGCCGCTGACCTTTGTATCAGCGAAGAACAGGTCTTGGACGGCGCGTGCCGCTCGCCGTTTTGATTCAGATGTCGATTTTTTCGGCGATTCTCAGTGCATCTTCAAGCGCGACGCCCGGGTATCGTACCGTGCTGTAGACCTTGGTGTGACCCAGCAAAAGTTGTACAGCCCGGAGATTGCCGGTCTTTCGATAGATCTCCGAGGCCTTGGTCCGGCGCAAAGAATGTGTGCCGTAGCCGCTCGGTTCCAGGCCGATGGCCGATACCCAGTCTCGAACAAGCCTCGCGTACTGCCCGGTCGAGATGTGCGGTGACGCGTGGAAGTGGCTCGGAAACAGATGTCTGCATCCCAGCATCTCGGGTTGGTCGAGCTAGGCAGCGATCGTTTCGCGCGTATTCTCAGACACTTCGAACTGGATCGGCCGATTGGTCTTGCTCCGAACAATGGTGACGCGCTCACGGATTCGGTCTTCGACGACGAGATCGCTAATCTGGAGTCCGACGAGGTCACAGCCGCGCAACTTGCTGTCTATGGCGAGGTTGAAGAGCGAAAGATCACGAAGATTGCCCGCGAGTTCGAGCCGGGCACGAATGGCTCATACCTGCGTCGGGAGCAGCGGGCGTTTCTGACCGATCAGGCAGCCCTTGTTCCGGGTCTTGCGTTTCGGTTTTGCGGCGGGAAGTTGGATTCTGGGCATAATTTAGCCTCCATCCGTCCCTCCCGGCCCACACATCAACACCGCGTTGACCATTGATTGTAAGACCAAGCGTCAACGACTGGTCTCGATGACGGGCTGCTAGCGACCGATGCCGCGGCGCCACAAGGCGGTTTCGAGCCCTTTAACGACCTTGATCCGAGGCGCAGCAGTCGTCGCTGTGGGCTGAAACCGGTCATTCTGTACAGGTCTTCCGGCGCCTTCAAGCCATTGAAGGCGAGTGGCACTCCAGGCTCAACGTCATGGAAAGAATGTGATATCGTTTGTATGGGAAATGAGGGGGTTTGCGTTGAAAGCCTTAGCGATGACAAGAATCCGGGGATGGGGCCCCTTTCCCGAACTTGTTCGTGACATGGCCGGAGATCGCGCGCTTAACCGCATCCTGAGACGCCACGATCTTCCCCTAAGCGTTCTCGATGCGCCAGAGCATCGGGTCCCTTTGGCCAAGATGATCCGCGTAATGGAGGCGGCTGCGCGTACGATCGGTGACGCGGAATTCGGTGTAAGCCTTGGCAGCAAAACCACTGCGCTCGATTACGGAAATTGGGCCGGATATGCTTATTGTGCTCCAACGCTTGGCCAAGCCCTCCAGCGTGTTTGCAGGACACTGTGGGCGCACGAAAGCGGCACAGAGATGTACTTGTCCTTGCGCGAACATCACGTTGTCTGGTGCTACAAATCAGGTCTGGCAGGCTATGAAAACACACGTCATTTCTCGGACCACCTCTTTGAAACGATGTTCGTTTTCTTTCGCGGGTTCCTGGGCGAGGGGTGGCGACCCGATTGGTGGAAGTCGACTACGAAAAGCCGGCGAGAACGGAAAAATTAAGTGCCCTTGTTCAAAATGAAATCCGTTTCGGCCGTCCAAATTACGGTGTGGCGGTCAGGAAAGCGGACCTGAGTACGAGGCTCTCTGGGCCGCTTCCGTTCGATCGACCCATTACGTCACTTGATTTGGTAGCACCACCCGACGGGCGGCAAACCGCATTCCTTGATGATATCCTGAAACTTATTGACCTTCGATTGATGGATCGCACCGTCGACCTCGATGGATTTGCAAGGGCCGCGGATCTGGGTCCAAGAACTGTCCAACGGAAGCTGAGAAAGCTTGGGTACACCTACAAACATCTCCTTGAAATTGCACGCAGCAGGCGTGCGATGGCGTTCCTTTTAGAAACCGATCTGCCTGTGAAAAACATAGCTGCCGAGTTGTGCTATGACGCACCGGAAAATTTCACACGCGCTTTCCGCGCGTGGCAGGGGGTCTCTCCGTCTGAATTCCGGGCGAAGGCCCAGCGAAGTCAGAAAAAGGATCCTGTGTACCTAGGCGATTGTCGCGAAATGACAGGTCGCGTGAGTAGATCGGACTTTTGCCAACGGTAAACTTTTGAGTGGAAACGGAGCGGCAAACTCGCGGGTCTGCCATAGCCGGACTTTTCGGCCCTCCGTAATGTCATTTTCAGGAGGGAATTGAAATGACCACACGTCGTAATTTCATCAAGTCGGCCCCGGCGCTCGGAGCGGCATTCGCGGTGGCGCCAACATTCATTTCAGAGGAGGGGGCGGCGTATGCGCAGAGTGCGACGCCAGCCGAAGGGCATTTCCACCCGAAGGGCAAGGCGCCTTCGGAACACACTTTGAAAATTCTTGCCGAAGCGCGGGAAACGCTGCCGTTCTCAGATACGCGTGATTTTGATGAACAAGCTCGCGGGTTTATCGCGCCGATGCCCGAAGATACGATCATGGCGGATGCAGGCAACATCGCCTGGGACATGGCAAGTTTCCGCTTCTTCGACGAAGACAAGGACTGGCCAAGTATTCATCCGTCTTTGCAGAGGGTCTCGCGGCTGAACCAGAACTACGGACTGTATGAAGTCATTCCCGGAATTTACCAAGTGCGGGGCTTCGATCTGTCCGACGTTTCCTTTGTGCGCGGCGAAAATGGTTGGATCGTAATCGATCCACTGATCAGTGCGGAAACAGCGCGCGCAGCATGGAAGCTATTTCAAGAGCACGTCGGTGATGGGCTGCCGGCAACCGCAGTGATCTATTCGCATTCCCATGGTGACCATTGGGGTGGTGTACGCGGCATAATCGACGAAGCTGATGTGCGTTCAGGCAAAGTGGAAATCATTGCACCGCGTGATTTCATGGAGTTCACGATTTCCGAGAATGTCTATGCTGGCAACGCCATGAACCGTCGATTGTCTTACCAGTATGGCCAACAGCTTCCGATCAACCCGTACGGTTTTGCTGGGCAGGGGCTGGGTCACCGGGTGTCTCTTGGTTCCGTTGGCCTTATTGCCCCCACCCGGATCATCGAAGAAGACATCGAATATCTCGAGGTGGATGGCGTGCGTATGGTGTTTCAGAACACGCCAGGCACTGAAGCGCCGTCCAACATGAACACTTACATTCCGGGAATGAAGGCATTGTGGATGGCCGAGAACATTACCGGCACATTACATAATATTTACACCCTGCGCGGAGCTCCGGTGCGCGATCCTCCGCGCTGGTCTAAATACATCTCGCGGGCGCTGCATCTCTTTGGCGAGGAAGCAGAAGTGATGTTCCAGTCGCACCACTGGCCGCGCTGGGGTAATGACCGTATTCAAGAGGTGATGCGGGCGCAGCGTGACATGTATGCGCATTTTAATAACCAGGTGCTGCACTTCGCCAATCAAGGCGTGACGATCAACCAGATCCAGAACGTCTATGAAATGCCCAAGAGCCTGCAAAATGAATGGCACTGCCGGGGCTATCACGGTTCACCCGAGCACAACAGTCGAGGAGTGATCCAGCGATACCTTGGTTTTTGGGATGCCAATCCAGCAACCCTGATCCCGCCATCACCCGAAGCATCGGCGCCCCTATACGTCGAGATGATGGGCGGGTCGGACAAGATCATGGCCAAAGGACAAGAGCTTTTCTCGGCTGGTGAGTACAAGATGGCCGTCGAAATCCTAAACAAACTCTTTCTCGCTGAGAACGACAACCAGCCAGCACGTGATCTGCTTGCGGACTGTTATGAGCAGCTCGGTTACCAGCAGGAAAACCCGGGACTGCGAAATAGTTACTTGTCGGGTGCCTACGAACTGCGTTCTGGTATTTCCGACGCTCCAACGGTGAGCTCAACCAGTTCTGATGTGATCCGGGCGATGTCCACGGAATTGTTCCTGAACTTCCTCGGCATCAAGATGGACAGCCGCAAAGCCGAAGGCATGCGGTTCACCATCAATCTGGTAACGCCGGACAATGGCGAGAAGTTCATAATCGAAATGGAGAACGCGACTCTGACCAATATCGAGGGATATCAGGCGGACAACCCGGACCTGACATTGGTCATAAACCGTTCGGATCTGGAAATGACTATGATGGGCGCGATTGAACTAGAGCAGCAGATCGCCGATGGCACCGCCAAGATTGAAGGTGATCCCACCGTTCTTGCGCAACTCGCCTCGACCATGGTCGATTTCGACCCGCTGTTTGAGATCCTGCCCGGCACTGCCATTCAGCACGAGGTTGCGCAATCCAATGCCTACGAAGCAGTTCCGGGTGCCACTATCCCAGAGTGACAGAAACCGCGGGGCAAGGTTCTGACCGGCACCTTGCCCCAATACCCACCCCTCATGAAAATAGTGCGATTTGAGTAACCACTTCGTCCTCGCGGAAGGCCTCCAAGGGCAGCGTCGTTCCGCAAGCCCGCGAATTTTGGCTTCGACAAACTGCTGTGCAGCATCGGACCGATTGGCCGAACGGCAGGAAAGGGTCGGTCACACTCCATAGAGCCATTCGCCCTGAGGCCCGCGACCCGGTCATTGCGGATCGCAATCTCGCTGCGTTCTGCCTGAACGTCCGCATTTCCCTCTGTCATGCTGCGGGTAGTCTTGCCGCGAGCGCTCGCAGCGTAAATTCTTCACTTTTGCAGAGGGCTCTAAAGCAGACCTCGGGCCTAAGTCATCTGCTACAATAACGCCAACAGCTCCGCATGCCGCGCCGTATACGCCTGCCGAGCCTCAACCGGTGGCCTTAGAGTGATTTGCAACCCCTCCATCACCGCCGCGTCCGGTCGGCCAAAGAACTTGGTTGCCTCGGCCTCGGAAAACCCCGCGATCTGGGTGGCCTCCATCCAGGCGCTGATCCGGTCGGCTTTCTTGATCTGACGTTTCACCGTTTTCGGAACCGCGGCGGGCAGGCCAAAGCGGATGTGGATAGCCGCCGCCAACCGGTCGTCCAGCGCGCCATAGCCCGGGCCGACCGCGGCCTTCACCGGCGAGATCATGTCGCCGATCACATATTCTGGCGCATCGTGCAGAAGCGCCGCCAGCCGCCATTTCACCGGCGCCTTGGGGGCGATCCGGCCGAACAGCTCTTCGACCAGCAGAGAATGCTCGGCCACGGAATAGGCGAAATCACCCGCCGTCTGGCCGTTCCAGCGGGCCACGAATGCCAGCCCATGGGCGATATCCTCGATCTCGATATCCACCGGGGTCGGGTCCAGCAGGTCCAGCCTGCGGCCCGACAGCATCCGTTGCCATGCCCTGGGTTGTGTTGCCATTCTGCCATGCCCCCTTTGCAGCGAATGAGCCTGAAACGCGGTTTCGTGCTATGCTTAAGCCATCCTGATCACCGGCTGCCAACAGTTTCTTGAGCAATCGTGCTTTGAACCGGCACGTGGGGATCACGACATCAAGGCTGAGGGGGGCGCGCGTTCCTCCCGGCGTGCCCCTCTCGGATCGAAACCCGAACCGAAAGGAGCTTGTCATGTTCAAGCGTTTGTTGGGAATGGCCCTTGTCTTTGGCATGGCTGCGGCCGCGCCGCCCGCATCGGCCCAGAACTGCGCCCTGCGCGGTGATGTCATCGCCAAGCTGCAGCAGATCTATTCCGAAGAGCTGGCCTTTGGCGGATTGCAGAACACGCGGAGCGGTCAGACGGTCATGGAGGTATGGGCCTCACGCGCCACCGGCACCTATACCGTGTTGATGACCCACGCCAACGGCATCAGTTGCATTGTCGCCGCTGGCACCGATTTCTTCGAAGTGACGCCTAGGGCCGCTGCCGAAGGGGCGCCCAGTTGAATTAACGCCCGCGCCCCAATCGCCATCCACATTGCGACTTTTCCTCAACGGTGTTAGGGCCTGCCCAAACCGTTGTTGATCGGAATGGAGCATCTGATGGCCGGCGACTACATCGTCAAAGACATTTCACTGGCCGGGTTCGGCCGCAAGGAACTGGATATCGCGGAAACCGAAATGCCGGGCCTGATGGCTCTGCGCGCGGAATACGGCGACAGCAAGCCGCTGAAAGGGGCGCGCATCGTCGGGTCGTTGCACATGACGATCCAGACCGCCGTTCTGATCGAAACGCTGGTCGCGCTGGGCGCGGACGTGCGCTGGGCGTCGTGCAACATCTTCTCGACTCAGGACCACGCGGCGGCAGCCATCGCTAAGGCGGGCATTCCGGTCTTTGCCATCAAGGGCCAGACGCTGGAAGAGCATTGGGACTATCTCGACAAGTCGTTTCAGTTCGAAGACGGCCCCAACATGATCCTGGATGATGGCGGCGACGCCACGCTGTACATCCTGCTGGGCGCGCGCGCCGAAGCGGGTGAGGACATCATCCCCGTCCCGGCTTCGGAAGAGGAAGAGGTCATCAAGGCGCAGATCAAGAAGCGGATGGCGGCAAGCCCGGGCTGGTTCACCAAGGTGCGCGATCAGATCAAGGGCGTGTCCGAGGAAACCACCACCGGCGTCAACCGCCTGTATCAGTTGGTCAAGGACGGCCATCTGCCGTTCCCGGCGATCAACGTGAACGACAGCGTCACCAAGTCGAAATTCGACAACAAGTACGGCTGCAAGGAATCGCTGGTCGACGGCATCCGTCGCGCCACCGACACGATGATGGCCGGCAAGGTCGCCGTGGTCTGCGGTTATGGCGACGTGGGCAAGGGCTCGGCCGCGTCGCTGCGTGGCGCCGGCGCCCGCGTGAAGGTGACCGAGGTCGACCCGATCTGTGCCCTGCAGGCCGCGATGGACGGGTATGAAGTGGTTCTGCTGGAAGATGTGGTTTCGACCGCCGACATCTTCATCACCACCACCGGCAACAAGGACGTGATCCGCATCGAGCACATGCGCGAGATGAAGGACATGGCCATTGTCGGCAATATCGGCCATTTCGACAACGAAATTCAGGTGGCCAGCCTGCGCAACCACAAATGGACCAACATCAAGGACCAAGTAGACATGATCGAGATGCCCTCGGGCAACCGTATCATCCTGCTGTCCGAAGGCCGTCTGCTGAACCTGGGCAATGCCACCGGGCATCCGTCCTTCGTGATGTCGGCCTCGTTCACCAACCAGGTTCTGGCCCAGATCGAACTGTGGACCCGCGGCGACCAGTACGAGAACAAGGTCTATATCCTGCCCAAGCATCTGGACGAGAAGGTCGCGCGCCTGCATTTGGACCGGATCGGCGTCAAGCTGACCAAGCTGAACAAGGAGCAGGCGGATTACATCGGTGTCACGCCCGAAGGCCCGTTCAAGCCCGAGCATTACCGGTATTGATCTGTCAGAAATTCGAGGAAAAGGCGGCCATCTGGGCCGCCTTTTTTTGTTGCGGTCAGCGGAGCGACGGCACGAAATCTCCGCGGCCCTGCGGTGTCAGGTCCAGAATGTTCCACAGGGGCCAGGCCGCATCGACATGGCGCGGATGCCAGTCGCTGGGTTCAAAAAGCAGCTCGGAGCTCCAGAAATGGTGGATGCCATCCGCATCGCGTTGAAACACGTTCAGGATCGGCAACTGGTTTCCGTCCTCGGTCTCAGCCAGATAGTCTTGCTGGTACGTCGTATCCAACGCGGAATACAGCGGCAGATCCTGCCAGCCCATGCGCCGGCGCAGCGCGGCCAGGGCATCCGGCGTATTCTGCGCCACGACCGCAAAGGCGGCTTTTCGGGTCAGATGCGCGACCTGCCCGGTCAGACCGTCCAGAAAGGCCAAGCACATGGGGCAGGGGTCCTCTGCATTGGGACCAAACATCAGCGAATACACGACCAGAGTGTCATGATCACCGAAAAGGCTTGAAATCGGGGCAATATTGCCGCTGAGGTTCCGAAAGACGTAATCCCGTGGGATTTGGCCGCCTTTGGGCAAAGTCCGGCGCAGCGCGGCCACTTCCTCGACCCGCGCACGCAGATCGACTTCGGCGGCCAGCAGGGCATTTCGGGCGGTTCGGTACGCGGCGCTTTCGTTGGGAAGGGCGACGGGCATGACGAGTCTCCTTGGATCATTAATTAACTTTTATGTTAAATAAAGAACCCGAACAGATCAAGGCGCGGGCTGCACGGCGTGGTCTACGGGGAACATGCCCGATTTTTCCCTTTGTGCTTTTCCTGCCAGCCGCTACCGTTCAGCCAGCGCCGAAAAGGCCGTACCCCAACCCATACAGGAGAGGACAATGGGAAAACGTGACGAGTTGATCGCAAAATATGCGGATGATCTGAAAAACAAATGCGGTATGGACCCCGACATGGACCTGCTGACCAAAGTGACGATCGGTTGCGGGCCGTCGATCTATGACGCGGATGCCGCAACCGTGGCCGCCAGCCAGGAAGGTGAGCTGGAGACGGTCAAGAACAACTTTCTGATCAAGAAGCTGGGCCTGTCGGATGGCCCCGAGCTGATGGAAGCGATCAACAAGGTCATCGAAACCTACGGCAAGTCCGAGCGCAACAAATACCGCGCGGTGGTCTATTACATGCTGACCAAGCATTTCGGCAAAGAGGCCGTCTACGGCTGATCCCGCCGCGACATTTGGAAACGCCCGCCCGGTCGGAGCGGCGGGCGTTTTGCATTTGAATCATAATCTATTGATTCAACGTTTGAAAAACAGACGCGCCCTCGGCTATTTTCAACCCGTGACCAGGACGGTCAGAACCAGAGATTTCTTTGCGTGTGGTGAGTAGGGAGCACGCGGGGTAGGGAAGGTTCTGCATCGTCAGGGCCTTCCCTTTTTTCTCAATCTGCCGCGGTCTGGCCCAGTTCGCAGATCACTGCCCATTCGGCCTCGGAGACGGGCTGCACCGACAGGCGCGAATTCTTGACCAGCACCATGTCGGTCAGCCGTGAATCGGCCTTGATCTGGTCCAGCGTGACCGGTTTGGCAAAGGGGCGCACCGCCTTGATGTCCACGCAGTCCCACCGGTCGTCATCGGTGGTGCTGTCGGGGTGGGCCTCGGCGCAGACCTCGACGATGCCGACGATCGCCTTGTCTTTCTGCGAATGATAGAAAAACCCCCGGTCGCCCAGCTTCATCTGCCGCATGAAATTGCGGGCCTGATAATTGCGCACCCCATCCCATTCCTCGCCCGCGTCGCCCTTGGCGACCTGCTGATCCCAGCTCCAGGTCGAGGGTTCGGATTTGAACAGCCAATACGCCATCAGCCGATGACCTTCTTCCACGGGATCAGTTCGACCGACTTGAACAGACCGGCCTTGGCATAGGGGTCGTTGTCGGCCCAGGCCTGTGCGGCGGACAGATCCTCGACATCCAGGATGACCAGCGACCCGATCATGGCATCGCCGTCCAGCAGCGGCCCGGCCTGTGCGACTACGCCTGTTTCTTCGATATAGGCCAGGTGCGCGGCGCGGTTGTCCAGCCGGGTCTGCAGGGCGCCGTCTTTGTCGCGGGCGATCAGGGCGATAAGCATGTCATTCCTCCTTGAGTGGGCGATTGAGCAGGGATTGCAAGGCCTCGGCGACACTGTAGGCGCCGCGGCTGAGTTGCGCCACCGTCTGGCAGATGGGCATGTCCAGTCCCTCGGTCGCGGCGATGGTGGCCACGGCATTTGCCGTGGCCACGCCTTCGACGGTGGTCGCAGCGTCAAAGGACTCGTTGCGGCCCAGCGACAGCCCGAACCGGAAGTTGCGCGACAGTTCGGACGAGCAGGTCAGAACCAGATCGCCCAAACCCGACAGGCCCATCAGGGTCTCGGGCCGGGCGCCGCGCATCGTGGCAAAGCGCTGCATCTCGGCAAAGCCGCGAGTCATCAGGGCCGCGCGGGCGCTGTCCCCCAGACCCGCGCCGATGCAGGCCCCGCAGGCGATGGCCATCACGTTCTTCAAGGCCCCGCCCAGCTCGGCCCCGGTCACGTCGGTGGTCCGGTAGAGCCGCAGGCTGGCAGTGGTCAGCGCCTGTTGCAACCGGGTGCCCAGGTCTGCGTCGGCACAGGCCAGGGTCAGCGCCGTGGGCAACCCGCGGGCGATGTCATCGGCAAAGCTGGGTCCGGTCAGCAAGGCAGTGCGGGCGTTGGGCAGCACCTGTTCGATCACGGCGATCGGACCGAAGCCGGTGGATAGCTCGATGCCCTTGCAACAGGCCACCAGGATACGACCCTTCAGGTCCGCCCCATGCACCGAAAGAACATCGCGCAGCTTTTGCATGGGCACCGCCAGCAGCAACACGTCGCTCTGGCAGGCCAGGGTGATTTCGGCGGTCACGGTGATGGCGTCGGGCAGGGCGACCCCCGGCAGGCGGGTGTCATTGCGGCGGGTCGCCTGCATCGTCTGCGCCTGTTCGCCCGACCGGGCCCACAAGGTGACCGGACCCTTGCCCGCCAGCGAGATCGCCAGCGCGGTGCCGAAGGCGCCCGACCCAAGGACCGAGACACTCATGCCTTGGCCCCCTTGCGCCCACCGCCCAGCATGGCCGGGCTGGTTTGATCCAGCGGCCAGCGGGGTCGGGCGGTCAGGTCCAGCCCGTCGCGCGCGCCCAGCCGGAACCGTTCCAACCCTGCATAGGCGATCATTGCCGCATTGTCGGTGCACAGGTGTAGCGGCGGGGCGGTAAACCGCGCGCCGGCATCCGCCGAAACAGACTCTAACGCAGTCCGAATTGCGGTGTTGGCGGCAACGCCCCCGGCCACGGCAATCACCGGCTCGGCAGGGTTGGTTTCAAGATACAGGGCGATGGCGCGCCGGGTCTTTTCGGCCAGCGTATCCACGACCGCCTGCTGGAACCCGGCGCACAGATCGGCGCGGTCCTGACGCGTCAGCCCGCCCTTTTCGGCCACGATCTGGTCGCGCATCCGCATCAAGGCGGTCTTGAGCCCGGAAAAGGACAGATCGCATCCGGGCCGGTCCAGCAGCGGTCGCGGGAAGCGAAAGCGTTTGGGGTCGCCATTGCGCCCCTCGGCCTCGACCGAGGGGCCGCCGGGCTGGGGCAGGCCAAGCAGGCGCGCAGTCTTGTCGAATGCCTCGCCGGGGGCGTCGTCGATGGTGCCGCCCAGCCGCGTGAACTGCTCGGGGCCGTGGGCGATCAGGTATTGGCAGTGCCCGCCGGACACCAGCAGCATCAGGTAGGGAAAGGCGATCCCGTCCGTCAGGCGAGGGGTCAGCGCGTGGCCGGCCAGGTGGTTGACGCCGATCAGCGGCAGGCCGGTGGCCGCGCTGATCCCCTTGGCGCACATCACACCCGACATGACCCCGCCGATCAGTCCTGGCCCGGCGGTCACAGCCACGGCGTCCATATCCTGCAAAGTCAGGCCCGCCTGCTCCAACGCCTGCTGCACGCAGACATCCAGCTTTTCGGCATGCGCGCGCGCCGCAATCTCGGGCACCACGCCGCCGAAGGCGCTGTGCAGGTCCGTCTGGCCATGCACGACCGAAGACAGAACCTGCGCCGGTTCGCCCTCGGTATGCCGCACCACGGCCGCCGCCGTGTCATCGCAGCTGCTTTCCAATCCCAGAACGGTAAGTGTTTGCACCATCGGCCTGAACCATTGCATCATGATCTCGTCGCGGGGTATCACCCCACGCTGCAGCAAACAATCCTCAAGGCCCGAACGCTCGCCCGTGTACCTGTTGATGACCCGCCCCCGCGCCGCCTCGGAAAGGTTCGTGGCGCAGCTTCCCGAACGGATACGGTCGCGGGTCCAGGTGATTTATTCCCCGCTGCTGGATATCCGACCGATGGAACAGGCGGTGGACACGACCGGAATCCGGGGCCTGATCTTCACCTCGGCCAATGGCGTGGCGGCCGCCGCGGCGCAGAATGTGCGCCGGGATCTGCCCGCCTATTGCGTGGGGCCGGCCACCACCGAAACGGCCCGCCAAGTCGGGTGGGGGGCCCGGATGGCCGGCGAAACCGCCGAGGAACTGGTGGCCAAACTGCTGAAAGAGCGCCCGGACAGCCCACTGCTGCATCTGCGCGGCGAACACAGCCGGGGCAACATCGCGACCCGGCTGACCGAACTGGGCCTGACCGTGCGGGAACAGGCGGTCTATCGCCAGTATTTGCTGCCCCTGACGCCCGAGGCCCAAGACGCGGCGTCTGGATCTGCCCCGGTGATTGCGCCCTTGTTCTCGCCGCGGACCGCGCGACAATTTGCCGACCTTTGGCCTGGACCGGCGCCGCTTTTGGTCGCTGCGATGAGCGGACCGACAGCTGAGCCCCTTGAAAACTTGGCCATTGCCCGTTTGCGGATTGCCAAACGCCCGACGCCCAAGAAAATGCGGAAAGCCGTGAAAAAACTCGTGAAATATGCGATCCGGCTTGAGGGTGCGATGGGCGCGGATTAACTTGGACGCGTCTGCGCGTCAGGATTTATGGGAATCGACAGGGGGAAGTGACGGTGGCTGCCAAGAAAGACACGGACCAGAAACCGGTGGACGACCCCAAGGCCGACGCGGTGACCGAAGCGGTCGACAACAAGGTCGATGCCGAAGCCCTTGACCCAGAGGATCGGGTTGAGCAAGCCCCTTCCGAAGCCGAAGCCGAAGCCGAAGCCGAAGCCGAAGCCGAAGCCGAAGCCGAAGCCGAAGCCGAAGCCGAAGCCGAAGCCGAAGCCGAAGCCGAAGCCGAAGCCGAAGCCGAAGCCG
>NZ_JBXWRZ010000060.1:0-13369 GCF_059613165.1 Ruegeria sp. BHSB172 | reverse complement strand
GCCAAAGGCCATCGTGTCGCCATGGGCGAAATTGGAAAACCGCAGGATGCCATAGATCAGGGTGACCCCCAGCGCCCCAAGCGCCAACTGGCTGCCATAGGCAACCGCGGGCACGATCACAAAGTTCGCAAGCGCGACAAACGCGTTCAGTAGATCCATTATTTTCTTCTCACTGTCCGGGTGCGGCTTTATGGCATGACGCCGGCGAAATACACAACAATTTGGAACAGGATTTTTTCAGTTTTGTGCAGGTTTTCATGCGGTTTGATAGACTTCGAACACACCAGAATAGGCACTTCGGCTCCCCCCAAAGAAAAAGACCGCGCCGGAGGGGGCGGCGCGGTCGCTCTGCCTGCTGAGGGGGGACTCAAGCGTTTGTTTCCGCGCAGGACCCGTGACCGTGTTCCGCATGAGGGCCCTTGACGCTCAGTTCATAGCTCATGTCCTCGAAATGGACCACGACAGTCATGACGTCCTGATCTTCGATATGGACGAAGGTCATGCTTCCGAGTCCTTTGAAGACCATCGCTTCGCCGGCAATGACCTTTGTCTGTATGCTTCCCTTGTCGCCTATGGGATCGCGGTTCAGGCGCACTTCGCTCCCGTCGCGATCGGAAATGCAGACAAGGTGGCGTTCTTCCGCGGCAGCCATGCTTGCCGCAAATGTGATGGTCGCCAAGGCGAATATTGATTTCATGTTTTTCTTTCGGGCTGGTTGTGGTGGAGTCAGGAGCCGAGCAAGGCGCATTGCCCGTGATCTTTCCTCATCGCAGGGCGATGTTCGGAAACACCGAACGTCATGCCGGGCTTGTTGAGGATCATCGAGACGGCCCACTCGTCATTTGCGATCGGATAGGTCGTGTTGTGAAGGTCGTCTGGAAACTGGTCATTGTGGATATCCCGTCAATTTCAATGGAACTTTCATCGGGGTCCAGAGTGTGCCTGAACGTTTATTCCGCGCCACCCGCTATGAACTTGCAGGTGAAGCTTTCATCATGCGCAAGAAGCGCGGTCGGAAAACAAGCGGGCGGGCCGAAAACTCGTAACGTTTTCACGGTTGGCATCCTTGGGGAAAACTCGGTTTAGCGGACTCACCCGGTCTGTTTCCGGGCGAATGCAGTGGGATGGATAATTGCCGACTGTGGCGTCAATCGAGCAATCGCAACGCATTTCAATTCAGATGCTCGTTTTGCATTCTCGGGCGCGGCGTCAGGAAAAAATAAGGGAATCAGTTGGATGGCGCAGTACACTGTGTTGCAGGCGCAGTAAGGTCAAGTTTGCTGACCCGTTTTGGTCATCATTTCTTCAGATTGCAGTTCCACAAAAAAAGGGCCGGGCTCAACCAGCCTCGGCCCATTGATATCAGCCCAGACGAGTCCGGTCGATCAGCCACCCAAAAACGATTTGCGCACCTCGGGGTCGGCCAACAGCTCTTTGCCGGTTCCGGTATAGGCGTTACGCCCCTGGACCAGCACATAGCCCTTGTCGGCAATCTCGAGTGCCTGGCGGGCGTTCTGTTCCACCATCAGGATCGGCAGGCCGGTGCGCGAAACTTCGATGATGCGGTCGAACAACTCGTCCATCACGATTGGCGAAACGCCCGCGGTGGGTTCATCCAGCATCAGCACCTTGGGCTTTGTCATCAGTGCCCGGCCCACGGCCACCTGTTGCCGCTGCCCACCCGACAGTTCACCGGCGGGTTGGTTGCGCTTGTCCCGCAGGATCGGGAACAGCTCGAAAACCTGCTCCATCGTGTCCGAGAAGTCGTCGGTGCGGATGAAGGCCCCCATCTCGAGGTTCTCCTGAACCGTCATCGAGGTGAAGATGTTCGAGGTCTGCGGCACGAAGCCCATGCCCTTGACCACCCGGTCCTGCGGGCTGAGGTTGGTGATGTCCTCGCCATCCAAACGCACAGAGCCCGAGCGCACATCCAGCATCCCGAACACTGCCTTCATCGCGGTGGATTTGCCGGCGCCGTTGGGGCCGACGATTACGGCGATCTCGCCCTTGTCCACCGAGATGGTGCAATCGTGCAGGATGTCGGGGCCCTTGCCATAGCCGCCGGTCATGCTGTCGCCGATCAGGAACGGGCCGCCGCCCACATATTCGGTCTTGCCGCTGACGCGGTGCGCCGGGGTCATGGTGCCCATGCCGCGGGTATTGGTGATCGAGGCGTCCTTGTTGCCCTTGTCGTCCTGGTAGGGGTTGTCGCTCATGCCCCGGCCTCCAGCTTGTCCTTGTTCTTCAGGCCGGTGCCCAGATAGGCCTCGATGACGTGCTCGTTGGCCTTGATCTCGTCCAGCGTGCCCTGCGCCAGAACCTTGCCCTCGGCCATGCAGATCACCGGATCGCAGATCTTGCCGATGAAATCCATGTCATGCTCGATGACCACGAAGGTATAACCGCGCTCTTTGTTCAGACGCAGGATCGTATCGGCGATGGTCATCAGCAGGGTGCGGTTCACGCCAGCGCCGACCTCGTCCAAGAACACGATCTTGGCGTCCACCATCATCGTGCGGCCCAGCTCCAGCAGCTTTTTCTGGCCGCCCGAGACCTGGCCGGCCTTGTGATCGGCCAGATGTTCGATGGTCAGGAATTCCAGCACCTCGTCGGCCTTGGCACGCAGGGCGCGCTCTTCGTCGGCGATCCGCTTGCGGCCGAACCAGGTGTTCCACAGCGATTCCCCCGACTGGTTGCCCGGCACCATCATCAGGTTTTCCCGGCAGGTCATCGAAGAGAACTCGTGCGCGATTTGGAAGGTGCGCAGCAGGCCTTTGTGGAACAGTTCGTGCGGGGGCAGACCGGTGATATCCTCGCCATCCATCCAGACCTTGCCGCTGGTCGGTGGCAAAACACCCGCGATCACGTTGAAAAGAGTTGTTTTTCCAGCCCCGTTCGGGCCGATCAGGCCGGTAATCGAGCCTTTTTCGATTTCCAGCGACGCCCCGTCCACCGCATGGAAACCGCCGAAATGCTTGTGCACGTCCTCGACGACGATCATGTGTTCCCCTGTCCGCGGCTTTCGCGGCTCTTCCTGTTGCCCCATTCCCGAAAGGGTGGCGCCTTTTGTCATTGAAACAGCCCGGACACAAGGCCCGGGCTGTCTGATCTCATGTGGTCAACCGAACGATCAACGGAATTTGACGGTCACGTTCTTGCCGTCCTGAACCTCGATCTCGCGATACGAGCCGGCGCTTTCACCCGGTCCGATCAGCTCGACGCCCGAGGCGCCGACATAGTCGATTTCCTGACCGGCGGCCAACAGTTCCAGACCCTTGGCCAGTTCACCCGGATAGATCTTCTCGCCCGGAGCATTGGCAACTTCCATCACCTTGCCGGCATAGTCGGCCGGATTGGTCGAGCCCGCGGCCTGCATTGCCAGCATGAACAGCGCGGCGGCGTCATAGCTTTCGGGCGAGTAGGGCGACGAGCCGTCAAAACCAGCGGCTTCTGCCATGGCGAAATACTTCTCGGCGCCTTCACCGCCGGACCCGGCGATCTGACCGAACGAGCCGTTCAGGTCGGGGCCGACATTGGCAGGCAGCGAGTCACCGATCATGCCACCGGGCAGGCCAAACGTGTCGAACGCGCCGCTGTCCAGCGCCGACTGAATGATGCCAAGACCACCCTGGTCGAGATACCCGGCAACCACCAGGATGTCGCCACCGGCCGAGGCCAGCGCACCCACTTCAGCCGAGTAGTCGGCCTTGCCGTCTTCATGCGCGGCGACGATGGTCACTGCGCCACCCACCGCCTCGAACGACGACTGGATCGCGTCGGCCAGACCCTTGCCATAGTCGTTGTTGGTATAGGTCAGGGCAATCGAGTTGATGCCGCGCTCTTTCAGGATGTCGGCCATCACCTGACCTTCGCGTGCATCCGACGGGGCGGTGCGGAAGAACAGGCCGTTGTCCTCCATGGTCGACAGGCCCGGCGAGGTGGCCGAGGGCGAGATCATGACCATTCCGTTCGGAATGGCGACGTTTTGCAGCACGGCGCCGGTAACACCCGAGCAGTCGCCGCCGATGATGCCGGCAACGCCATCCGCAATCAGGCGTTCACCGTTCGAGGTGGCCAGACCATTGTCGATACAGCCGGTATCGGCGCGCATCGGGGTGACGGTGGATCCATCCAGCAGCTTGCCGGATTCGGACACTTCGGCGATAGCCAGTTCGGCGCCCGCGCCCATGGCCGGGGCCAGCGATTCAATCGGTCCGGTGAAGCCCAGCAGAATGCCCAGCTTGACGTCGTCGGCCATTGCGGCACCGGCCAGCAATGCGGTTGCTGCAGTTGCAGTAAGCAGCTTTTTCATAAGGTTACTCCCTGTTTGGAACGATGTCGTTCTGGCCCGACCCTAGGCAAGCTGTCGGAAAAAGAAAAGTCCTAACGAAAATGTGCTTTTGGTGGCGTTAACACTATTTGATTTGATGGGCTTGGCATGGGCCATCGCCCACCCAGACAGCATGTGAGGCTTCATCATGATCCGGATTTTCGCGATTCTCTGGCTGATGGCATCGACTGTGGCCGCGGCGGCGGATGGCTTGCGGACATCGCTCGGCCCGGTGAATGCAACTCGGATGCTGGGTGGGTTGGACACGCCCTGGGCCATCGGGCTACTGCCCGACGGCAGCTTTCTGGTGACGGAACGCGACGGAGACCTGCTGTTGGCCCGCAATGGTCAGGCACAGCGCGTGCGGGGCGTGCCGAAGGTTGCAGCGCGGGGGCAGGGCGGGTTGCTGGACGTGACCGTGGCCCGTGATTTCGCGAGCAGTCGCGAGATCTTTCTGACCTTTTCCAAACCGCAACCTGGCGGGGCCGGAACCGCGCTTGCCTTGGCACGCCTGTCCGAAGACGGCCGCCGCCTGACCAACCTGCGCGTGATCTTCGAGGCCGTTCCCGGCGGCTCGGGCGGGCGGCATTTCGGATCGCGCGTGGTCGAATCGCCAGACGGCACCTTGTTCGTGACACTGGGCGACCGTGGAGACCGGCCGAGCGCGCAGGACCTGACGACCCATATGGGGACGGTCGTGCGCGTCAATCGGGATGGCACGGTCCCGGCCGACAACCCCTTCGTCGGGCAGGCTAATGCCCGCCCCGAGATCTGGTCGTATGGCCATCGCAACCCGCAAGGCGCCGACATCGATGCGCGAGGCCGCTTGTGGGTTTCCGAACATGGTGCCAAGGGTGGAGACGAGGTGAATCTTGTCAAATCCGGCGCCAACTACGGCTGGCCGGTGATTTCCTACGGCACGCATTATTCAGGGAATAAGATCGGCGAGGGCACCAGCAAACCCGGCATGGAGCAGCCGCGCCTGTACTGGGATCCGTCCATCGCGCCTTCGGGGTTGTTGGTCTATTCGGGCGACATGTTTCCCGAATGGCGCGGTGATATTTTCGTGGGCTCGCTGAAATTCGACTATATCGCCCGGCTGACCGGAAACCCGCTGCGCGAGGTCGAGCAGATCAAAGGCCCCGAAACCGAACGGGTCCGCGACATCGTGCAGGCCCCAGACGGGGCGATCTGGTTCATCTCGGTCGGGCAGGGTGCCGTTTACAGGCTAGCCAGATCATCCTAGGGGTGTAGCGATACACTTCAAAGCGGATTGACATGGTCCGCCTTCTCGAAGCCAAAGTCTTTTGCCTGTCGCCCCTTCCCGTCGCGGCCGACAAGGTTTTTTTGCGACCTATGCCGATTATGAATCCTTCGTCGACACCAAGATGAAAAAACCGCGAATTCTCGAACGTTATCAGCCGATTTGGGGGGCTGACGCATACACGCCGCAGCAGATGCAAACCCTGCAAGGTCAGCTGCGTGACCTTGTTCCGTATTGCCTGACCAATGCAGATGTGGCCAAGCGTATAGAGCTCGCGAATGGTTTTTCGCAGGGAATGCAGATCTATTTGAAGGGTAAGAACAGCTATCTCTGCTATTAAGCCCTTCTGCATCAACGCAACGACGGCGTGACGGTTCTGCAGTTCAGTATCAACACGCCCGACGAGCTCATTCTGGACAAGTTCTAGGCGCTCAGACCGACAGCCGCCCGCTCTGCGTCCCACGCTCGCGATAGGGCGTGGTGTTGTAATGTGCGCGGTAGCATTTCGAGAAATGGCTGGGGCTGGCAAAACCGCAGGCCAGCGCCACGTTGATCACGCTCATGTCGGTCTGCATCAGCAGGTTGCGCGCCTTGTGCAGCCGCAACTCCATGTAATAGCGCTTGGGTGAACGGCTCAGATACCGCCGGAACAGCCGCTCGAGCTGGCGGGTGGACATGCCGACCTCCTTGGCCAGGATCGAGGGCGAGATCGGCTCCTCGATGTTCTTTTCCATCATCAAGATGACCTGGCTCAGCTTGGGGTGGCGTACGCCGATCCGGGTGGGTGTCGACAGGCGCTGGGTGTCCTGATCGGTGCGGATCGAGGAATAGATCATCTGGTCGGCCACCGCATTGGCCAGTTCTTCGCCGAAGTCATCGGCGATCAGTTTCAGCATCAAATCGATCGACGAGGTGCCGCCCGCCGTCGTCATCCGGTTGCCGTCCAGCACAAACACCGATTTGGTCAGTTCGACGTCTTCGAATTCCTCGGCGAAACTGTCGGCGTTTTCCCAGTGGATCGTGGCGCGTTTGCCGTCCAGCAACCCGGCCTTGGCCAGGGTATAGGCTGCGGTGCACAGCCCGCCGATCCGCAGCCCCTTACGGGCCTCGCGGCGCAGCCAGTTCAACACCTTCTTGGTCGTGGCGGCCTGCACATCGACCCCGCCGCAGACGATGATAACGTCATCGCGCTGCAACTCGTCCAGATCGCGATCCAGCTGGAACGTGGTTCCGGCCGAGCATTGCACCGTCTCGCCGCCTTCGCCGGCGAGGCTCCAGGCATAGATCTGCCGGTCCGCCATGCGGTTCGCGATGCGCAGACTGTCCAGCGCCGAAGCGAATGAGAGCAAGGAAAACTTGTCCAACAGAACAAAAACGAAATTGCGCGGCTTCGCCGCGTCCGTGTCCACGGTGACAACTTGGCGTTGTTCTTGCATGGCGAACTGTCCTTGATTCGGCGGGCCGAGGCACGGGGCCTGCGGCGAATTTGACCGCCACCATGCTCAAAGCTTGTTTCCGACGTCAAGAGGCGCAAATCGGTTATGGTCTCTGGTCCGTTGATTTTGTATAGAGACCACCTGAAATACATCAGCGGAGATCAAAGCTATGACCGAGTGGCAAAAATCGAACTGGCGCAGCAAGCCGCGGGTTCAGATGCCAGACTATACCGACAAGGCCGCCTTGGCCAAGGTCGAGGCCAAGCTTTCGCAGTATCCCCCGCTGGTCTTTGCAGGCGAGGCGCGGCGCCTCAAGCAACATTTGGGTGCCGCCGGTCGCGGCGAGGCCTTTTTGCTGCAGGGTGGGGATTGCGCCGAAAGTTTCGACCAGTTCAGCGCCGACGCGATCCGCGACACCTTCAAGGTGATGCTTCAGATGGCGATGGTGCTGACCTATGGCGCCAAAGTTCCGGTGATCAAGGTGGGCCGCATGGCCGGCCAGTTCGCCAAGCCCCGCAGCGCCCCGACCGAAGTCATCGACGGGGTCGAGCTGCCCAGCTATCGCGGCGACATCGTTAACGAGCTGGCCTTCACGCCCGAGGCGCGTGAGCCCAAGCCTGAGAAGATGTTGCAGGCCTATACCCAGGCCGCGGCCACGCTGAACCTGCTGCGCGCATTCTCGACCGGCGGCTTCGCCGACATGAGCCGCGTGCATTCCTGGACGCTGGGCTTCACCGACGAACAGGACGTGCAGAAATACTCCGAGATCGCCGACCGCATTCAGGACACGATCGACTTCATGGAAGCCGCCGGCATCACCGCCGACACCACCCATGAATTCTCGACCGTCGAATTCTACACCAGCCATGAAGGGCTGCTGCTGGAGTACGAAGAAGCGCTGACGCGACTGGACTCGACCTCGGGCAAGTGGCTGGCCGGCTCGGGCCACATGATCTGGATCGGTGACCGCACCCGTCAGCCCGACGGCGCGCATGTCGAGTTCTGCCGCGGCGTGCTGAACCCGATTGGTCTGAAATGTGGGCCGACCACAACCGCTGAGGACCTCAAGGTTCTGATGTCCAAGCTGAACCCGGACAACGAAGAAGGCCGTCTGACCCTGATCGCGCGCTTCGGCGCGGGCAAGGCGGGCGAGCATCTGCCGCGCCTGATCAAAGCCGTAAAGGAAGAGGGTGCCAAGGTGACCTGGGTCTGCGATCCGATGCACGGAAACACGATCAAGTCGGCCACCGGATACAAGACCCGGCCGTTCGAATCGGTCCTGCGCGAGGTGCGGGATTTCTTCGGCGTGCATCAGGCCGAGGGCACGATCCCCGGCGGCGTGCATTTCGAGATGACCGGTTTGGACGTGACCGAATGCACCGGCGGCGTCCGCGCCGTCAGCGAAGAGGACCTGTCGGACCGCTACCACACCGCCTGCGACCCGCGCCTGAACGCGTCGCAGTCGCTCGAGCTGGCGTTCTTGGTGGCCGAAGAGCTGACCAACCTGCGCCGCGAACGCAAGAATCGCGCAGCAGGCTGATCTCGGTTGATCCGAAACGGGAACGGCGGGCCTCGGCCCGCCGTTTTTCGTTCGCCCCAGCAGGGATCAATCGTCTCGGGAATAGACAAGCTTCAGATGGCCAGACGGGCCCTTGAACTCGGTCTGCTCCTCGGCAAACCCGGACTCGAGCCGGGGTTTTTCAGCCCGCCGCCGAACCGCGACCAGCGGCCGGACCTGGCTGGCTTCGATCGTAAAACGGCGGGGCGTGGCGCCGATTGCGCCATCACTGACCAGAACGCCAAGAATCCGGCTGACATCGCCCAGGTCGCTGCGCAGCGGCAGCAGGATCATCCGCGCCTCGAGCCGGACCCGACCCAGCTTGCCTTTCGAAACCAAGGCGAACTCTCCGATCGCGGGTTCGGAAAAAACCGTCTCCAACTCCTCGGTGATCCGGTCGCGCGACGAGGGCTCGAAAAACGCGGTCAGCGGCATGCCGCGCACTTCCATGCCGGCGATCTTGCTTAGATGGCTTCCGGCCAGCCGGAACCGGGCCAGCCCGGGGGCGATGCGTTCGAGGATGAACGTGTATTCGAGAATGTTTTCCAAACCGCGCGGATCGATCTGCGACCGCCGGGGAACCCCGTCGTCGCCCAGCAGCGCGGTCCAGTAAGATTCTGCCTGACGGATCGGCGACAGACTGCGCCCACTGCCAAAGCGGTCCATTGCGATGATCTTTCCAAGTTTCGGCCCGGAACCGTTCCCGAAGAAGGTTTTCATTTCATCACCTCGTGTCGAATGGCCGTCCTTTGGTCTGCTGCGGCGCTGCGGCCAACTGCAACCGACCTGTCCTTGTGACTGACAGATTGACACGGGTTTACTTAAAATTGGAGCAAATCTTTAACGAATGGTTAACTTGTCCGGATGAAGTCAGCCATCAGCAAACCCTTGCCCTGACCGGTGCGATGGCATTAGGTGCAGCAGCGCAGGGCGAAAGTCGGAAAGGGCAGGCATGATCAAATCCATGACGGGTTTTGCTTCGGGCAAGGGGGGCTGCGGGCCGCATGGCTGGAGCTGGGAACTGCGCAGCGTGAACGGCAAGGGGCTGGACATGCGGCTGCGGGTGCCCGAGTGGCTGACCGGGCTCGAAGCGGCGCTGCGGGCCGAGCTGTCGCGCATGATCAGCCGCGGCAACGTAACGCTGACCCTGCGCATCACGCGGCAGGAATCGGCCACCGACCTGAGCCTGAACGAACCGGCGATGCGCGCGGCGCTTTCGGCGATCGCGCGGGCTGAGGAACTGGCGGCGCAACAGGGCGTTTCCCTGGCTCCCACGCGGGCCGGCGACCTGTTGGCGCTGAAAGGGATGCTGGATACCAGCGCCGAAGACGATGACCCCGCGCCACTAGTCGAGGCGCTGAAGGCCGCGTTCGGAAAACTGCTGGCGGATTTCATCGAGATGCGCCGTACCGAAGGCGAGGCCCTTGCTGCGGTCCTGGCCGAACATCTGGACCGGATCGAGGCGCTGACCGCGAAAGCCGTCGATCTGGCCCAGGCCCGCGCCGACGCGATGGCCGTTGCGCTGCGTCAGAATCTGGCCCGAGTTCTGGACAACGCCGAGGGTGCCGACCCGGACCGCGTGGCCCAAGAACTTGCGCTGATCGCCGTGAAATCCGACATCACCGAAGAGCTCGATCGGCTGACCGCCCATGTCGCCGCGGCACGGGCGCTGCTGGCGCAGGACGGCCCGGTGGGCCGCAAGCTGGATTTTCTGGCGCAGGAGTTCAACCGCGAGGCCAACACTTTATGCTCCAAATCGCAGAACGCCGAGCTGACGGCGGTTGGCCTAGAGTTAAAGGCGGTGATAGACCAGTTGCGCGAACAGGTACAAAACGTTGAATAAACAAGGACAATCACAGATGGCGGATCGCCGGGGCCTTCTCATCATTCTGTCGTCGCCTTCGGGCGCGGGTAAATCGACGCTGGCCCATCGGCTGATGAACTGGGACCCCGATCTTCAGTTCTCGGTTTCAGCGACGACGCGCAAGCCCCGCCCGGGCGAGGTTCACGGGACGGACTACTACTTTCTGTCCGAGGACGCGTTTCGTCAGCAGGTTGCCAGCGGGCAGATGCTGGAACACGCGCATGTCTTCGGCAATTTCTACGGCTCGCCCGCCGACCCGGTTCGCGAAGCGATCCAAAGCGGCCGGGACGTGCTGTTCGACGTGGACTGGCAGGGCGAGGTGCAGATCCGCAACTCGGAACTGGGCAAGCACGCGCTGTCGATCTTCATCCTGCCGCCCTCGATCAAGGAACTGCGCCGCAGGCTTGAAACACGCGGGCAGGACGCGCCCGAGGTGATCGCCAAGCGCATGATGAAAAGCTGGGACGAGATCAGCCATTGGGGCTATTACGACTATGTGCTGATCAACGACGATCTGGATGCGACCGAGGACAAGCTGAAAACCATCGTCAGCGCCGAGCGGATGCGGCGGATCCAGCAACCCAAGCTGCAAGAGCACGTCCGCGCCTTGCAACAAGAATTCGAGAGCATGAAATGACGATCTATGCCCTGGGCGATTACGCCCCGCAAATCCACGAGGATACCTGGGTAGCCCCCGATGCCAACCTGATCGGCAAGGTGGTGCTGGAACAGGGCGCCTCGGTCTGGTTCGGCTGCACGATCCGCGCCGATCACGAGGAGATTCGCGTGGGGCAGGGCAGCAACGTGCAGGAAAACTGCGTGATGCATATCGATGCCGGGTTTCCGCTGACCATCGGCAAGAATTGTACGATCGGCCACAAGGTCATGCTGCACGGCTGCACGATTGGCGACAACAGCCTGATCGGGATGGGGGCGATCGTGCTGAACGGCTCTAAGATCGGGCGGAACTGCCTGATCGGGGCCGGCGCCCTGATCACCGAAGGCAAGGAAATCCCGGACAATTCACTGGTCATGGGTGCGCCCGGCAAAGTGGTGCGCGAACTGGACGAGGCGGCAGCGCAGCAGATCGAGCTCAGCGCGCTGCACTATCAGGACAACATGCGCAAATTCCGCGACGGCCTGAAACCCGTGCGTGCCGGAGACTAGACGCAAGGGGCCATTCATGTCCGACGCCAACCTTGCCGAATTCGTTTCGGCCGTGCCGATGCCAGCGCTTGTGATCGACCAGACCGAGCGGATTATCGCCGCGAACGCCGAAGCCAGAACCCTGTTGGGGCGCAATCTCGACAACCGGCACTTCGCCACAATCCTGCGCCAGCCGCCGGTCGTCGAAGCGATCGAGAAGAGCCTGCGCGCCAAGGGGTCGGCCAGCGCGCGGCACCTGGCCAATGACGGGGCGCAGGACACTACCTTTCAGGTCCACTGCCGTTACATTGATGGTGTCGGCGCTGTGTCGGCCGGTGCTGTTCTGGCCAGTTTCTTGGACGTGACCCATCTGGAACAGGCGCGGCAGATGCGCCGGGATTTCGTGGCCAATGTCAGCCATGAGCTGCGCACTCCGCTGACGGCCCTGATGGGGTTCATTGAAACCCTGCGCGGCCCGGCCCGCGACGACCCTGCCGCGCGGGACAGGTTCCTGCAGATCATGGCCGACGAGGCCAGCCGCATGAACCGGCTGGTCGGGGACTTGCTGTCGTTGAACCGGGTCGAAAGCGAAGAGAGGGTGCGCCCGACGGAAAGGCTGAACCTGACCGAAGTGCTGGAGTCCACCTTGGCCACTCTGCGCCCCCTGGCCGAGAGCGCGGGCGTGACGCTGGCTCTGACGACGCCCGAGGCGCCGGTGCACCTGCCCGGAGACGCCGACCAGTTGCGGCAGGTGTTCACGAATCTGGTCGAGAACGCGATCAAGTATGGCGGCAGCGGCGGCAGCATCGAACTGCGGGTTGCGGTTGCCGAGCGCGATCCAGCCGTGCGCGGCGCTGCGGTTCGGGTTCAGGTCATCGACAAGGGCCCGGGCATCGACCCGGTGCACCTGCCGCGCCTGACCGAGCGGTTCTATCGCGCCGACAGCCACCGGTCGCGGCAACTGGGCGGCACGGGCCTGGGCCTGGCCATCGTGAAACATATCGTCAACCGGCATCGGGGCCGGCTGCGGGTCGAGAGCGATCTGGGCAAGGGCGCGGTGTTTACGGTCATTCTGCCGCTGTGATCGATCCGATCCCCGCACAAGCGGCAAAGCTTGACCTTTGACCGCCCGGCATGCGATGGCCCAGTTGCGGGGGACGCCCTTTCGGCAATGTGCGTCTTTACCTGCGGCAACCGGATAAACTGGCGCGAGCGGAGCAGGAAGTGGGCGAAAAAACGATCAAGATCTCGGCGCGGGACGTCAATGTCCACTACGGCGACACGCATGCCATCAAGGACGTGAACGTCGAAATCGAGGACAAGACGGTCACGGCCTTCATCGGGCCGTCGGGCTGCGGCAAGTCGACGTTCCTTCGCTGCCTCAACCGGATGAACGACACGATCGACATCTGCCGGATTGAAGGTGATATCCGGCTGGATGGCGAAAACATCTATGACAAGAGCGTTGATCCGGTGCAGTTGCGGGCGCGGGTGGGGATGGTGTTCCAGAAGCCCAACCCGTTCCCCAAGTCGATCTATGACAACATCGCCTACGGCCCGCGCATCCACGGCCTGGCCAAGACCAAGGCCGAGCTGGACGAGATCGTGGAAAAATCCCTGCGCCGCGGCGCCATCTGGGACGAGGTCAAGGACCGCCTGGATGCGCCCGGCACCGGGCTGTCGGGCGGCCAGCAGCAGCGCCTGTGCATCGCCCGCGCCATCGCCACCTCGCCCGAGGTGCTGTTGATGGACGAGCCATGCTCGGCACTGG
>NZ_JBXWRZ010000059.1:0-14756 GCF_059613165.1 Ruegeria sp. BHSB172 | reverse complement strand
ATGCCGATCTCGGCCTGCGGGCAATCGTGGAAGATGGTCGTCTGTTCATCCAGCCGCTCCTGCCGCGCGACCGGACAGACGCCCCGTCCGGGCATCGGCCCGCGCCACAAGTCGGGTCGCCACGACCAGTCTGTGCCCAGCGGTTTGGGGAATTGTCGTGAACCGATCCGGGGCCGCATCAGGCGGCTGTCAGCCTCATGAATCAGGCGATTGAGCTCGAACCGTAGCAGGCGCGCCTGATCGCGCTGCAGGCGCAGTTGCGGCAGGCTGGCCGTGCCGGCGGTCGCGGCCGCCCGGCGCCATCGGTCCAGCACCTTTCGGTTGAAATAGCGTGTCAGAAGCTTGCGCATGAGCCCTTGCATCGAGAAACGCCACCTCTTTAGTCGATTTGCCGGGGCAGGATAAACCCGCCTTCGTGCGGGGTGCGGCAAAATTCGCGGTGACGCGGGGTGGGCGGAACAATTTTTCGGGTGTTCTTGAAATGGCTCCGGCCAAAGCTTACCGTCAGGCACCCGGCCGCAGTGGAACCTTTGCAACGGGCCGCAGTCCAAAACTTCAAGACAAGGCCGGGCATGGAACCCACCCTCTTTGCATTTATTTGGAAGCATTCGAAGAAACAGCAGTTCATCCTTCTGTTTCTGACCGTGATTTCCTTCCCATTCCTTTACGCCTCACTCGAGCTGCCCAAGCGGATCATCAACGACGCAATTGGTGCCACGGGCAACACGGTGACGTTTTTCGGCGTGACGGTGACGCAAGTTCAGTACCTTATGATCCTGTGCCTTGCGTTTCTGGGGACGGTGATCGCCGGCGGCATCATGAAGATGCGGATCAACACGATGAAGGGCATCGTGGCCGAACGCATGTTGCGCCGCCTCAGGTTCACCCTGATCCGGCGGATGCTGAAGTTTCCGAAACCCTATTTCTCTTCGACCAGCCAGGGCGAGCTGGTGTCGATGATCACCGCCGAGGCCGAGCCGCTGGGCGGGCTCATGGGCGATGCCATCGCCCAGCCGGTCTTCCAGTTCGGCCAGATGATGACCATCGTGACCTTCCTGTTCATGCAGAGCGTGTGGTTCGGGCTGGCCGCGATTGCGCTCATTCCGTTGCAGGCCTGGCTGATCCCGCGCCTGCAGCGCCAAATCAACTTGTTGAACAAGCAGCGCATCCAGGAAATCCGGCACCTGAGCACCGAGATCGGCGAGACCGCAGCCGGTATCAGCGATCTGCGGGTGAATGGCGGCTGGCGGTATCGGCTGGCCCAGTTCAGCCATCGGCTGGGAACCCTGTTCGAGATTCGCGTGAAGATCTACAACAAGAAGTTCTTCATGAAATTTCTCAACAACTTGATCACCCAGATCACACCCTTCCTGTTCTATTCGATCGGCGGGTATCTGGCGATCACCGGCAAGGTCACGGTGGGGGCGCTGGTTGCGGCACTGGGCGCCTACAAGGACCTCAGCGGCCCCTGGCGCGATCTTCTGACCTATTACAACCAGGTTCAGGACATGTCGCTGCGCTGGCAGGTCGTGACCGAACGCTTCAACCCCGACAACATGATCCCCGAGGAGCTGTTCGAAGGTGAACCCGACGCCATCCCGCATCTGCACGGCGACATCGAACTGAAGAACGTCACCGTGCGGGACGAGGACGGAAAGATCGTTCTGGAAGATATCGACCTGACCATTCCCAGCAAGGCGCGTGTGGCGATCAAGGCCTCGAACGAATCTGAGCGGCGCGCCCTGGCCGAGCTGCTCACGCGTGAGGTCTTGCCCGCCCAGGGCGAGGTCACCCTGTCGGGACACAAGCTGGACGAGCTGCATCAGGCCGTGATCGCCGCCCGGATCGGATACGCGCATTCGCGGCCCTACCTGTTCAGCGGGACCTTGGGCGACAACCTGCTGATGCCCCTGCGCACGCATCCCCAGTACGAAACCGAGGATGGCAAAGTGCCATCGCGCTTCGCGATCGAAGCGGCCCGGTCGGGCAATCTGCCCGATTCACTGTCCGATGACTGGGTTGATCCCAGCCTGGCGGGTCTGGACAGCGTTGAAGACATCCGGGATTGGTGGTTCCAATTGGTCGAGGCGATGGGGATCGACGAATTCATGCTGCGCCGCACGCTGCGGTCGCAGTTCGACCCCCGGCAGCATCCGGCCCTGGCCGACGAAATTGTCCGGCTGCGGCCCAAGGTCGCCGAACGGCTCAGGGAAAAGGGGCTGGACAAATATATCTTTCGGTTCGACCCGGACCAGTTCAACCCGGCGGTTCCGCTGGGGGGAAACCTGTTGTTTGCGTCGCCTCTGAATGACATTTCCGCAGACCTTCTGGCCGGGGATGCCCGGTTTCTGGAAATGCTTCGGGCGCATGAGCTGGATCGCGATGCGCTGAGCATCGCCAGCGCCGTTCTGGACACGCTGAACCAGACCTTCGGCCGCGAAGGCGCCGATCATCCTCTGTTCCTGCGCCTGGGGCTGTCGAAGGAACTGTATCACCGGCTGCTCGACATCGAGGAGCGCCGCCGCAGCCAGGGCGAAGACAGCCTGTCGGAGGGCGAGAAGGCCTTGCTGTTGACGGTACCGTTCATGTTGACGGCCGAACAGATCGGGCCGAGCTTTCCCGAGGAATACAAGGACAAGATCCTGAAGATCCGCAAGACCCACGCCGACAGCCTGCACCAGTCGTTCGACGGGCTGTTCGTCAAGGTCGGGCCGGATGTCTACGTCCCGCGCCTGACGGTGATGGAAAATGCCATCTACGGCCGCGTGTCGCTGACCGCGGGTAGTCACGACCGGGACATCGAGGACGTGGTCGCCGAGGTGTTGAACGAGGCCGGGCTACGACGGCGGCTGGCGGCCATCATCTATGATCTGTCCACCGGTCTGGGCGGGGCCAACCTGCCGACGGTGTTCCAGGAAAGGGCGGCCTTTTCCCGCGCCGCGATCAAGCGGCCGGATATTCTGATCCTGGATAAGGTGCTGGCCAGTCACGATTCCGAAAGCCGGCATCAGACCCGTATGAAACTGCGGCAGCTGTTGCCCGATTCGATCATGATCTTTATGGAGGATCATTTTTCCCACCCCGAGGCCTATGACCTGTATCTCGAGATTAAGGACGGGCGCATTGACGGGGTTTCTCGGGCGGCCCTGCCGGTCGAAGAAGGCGCTTCGGATGACTTCACCCGCAAGCTGAAGGTGATTGCCGCCACCGAACTGTTCTCACGGCTGGATGGCCGCAACCAGCGGCTCTTGGCCTTTTCGGCAAAATGGTACGACGCGGCGGCCGGGCAGGTCATCTTCTCGCGCGGGCAGACGCCCGATGCGGCCTATCTGTGCGTGTCCGGCCAGGCCAGCCTGGAATGGTCGATGCCCGACGGCGAAAAGCGCCGCATCTCGACCGTCGAGCCCGGACGCCTGATCGGAGATCTGTCGATCATTACCGGCGCGCCGCGGCAACTGGATCTTGTCGCCCTGACCGATTGTTCGTTCCTGCGCATCGGCGCCGAGGAACTGAGGGCTGTCATCGAAAGCGATCCCACGGTTGCGGTCAGCCTGCTGGAAACGGTTGCGGGCAATCTGACCTCGGTATCCGAACGGTTCCTGGCGGCGAATATCGAGCTTCCCCCCGAGGTCGAAACCGGGGCTGGCGGATGACCGAGCCCGGCGAAGTGACACGCGCCTATGCGGCACACGAGGCGCTGGTCGCCCCGGTGCGCGCTCATGCGGCCTTGTGGCGGCTGTTCGGCGGGGTGGCCCTGGTGGTCGCGACCGTCGTCGCGTTGAACCTGGTGCTGTTCGCCGCCGTGGTCGGCCTGGCCCCGCCAGACCAGGTGTCCGGGTTCCAAAGCGGCGCGTCGCCGATGGCGGTATTGATCCTGCTGTTCAGTTTCGGCTTTGTCACGCTGGCCGTGGCGCTTGCCGTCCGCCAGTTCCAGAATCGCAGCCTGTGGTCCGTCATCGGGCCCCGGCGCAAGGCGGTGGCGCAGTTCTGGCGCGTTCTGCGCGCGCTGCTGGTCCTGGGGGTCGTGCTGTTGCTGCTGCCACCCTATGGCATGGGCGTTTCGTTCGAACCCAACCTGCCGGTCGGTCTGTGGCTGGGTTTGCTGCCGCTGTCTCTGGCCGCAGTCCTGATCCAGACCAGCGCCGAGGAGATTCTGTTCCGCGGCTACCTGCAACAGTCATTGGCGGCACGGTTTCGTTCACCCGTGATCTGGATCGGCGTTCCCGCGGTTCTGTTCGCGGCCGGCCACTATGCGCCCAATGCCGCCGGCGAAAACGCGGCGCTGGTTGCGGTCTGGGCCTGCGTGTTCGGTGTGCTCAGCGCCGATCTGACCGCCCGCGCCGGAACCTTGGGGCCGGCCATCGCCCTGCATTTCGCCAACAATGTCACGGCATTGCTGATCGTGTCCCTGCCCGACAGCCTTGGGGGGCTGGCGTTGTTTCACCTGCCGTTCGACATGTCCGATACCGGGTTTCTCCGGCAATGGCTGTTTGTCGACTTCGGCGTGATGATCGTCGGGTGGCTGACGGCTCGACTTGCGCTCAGGCGCTGATTGCATTTCCTTCCGTAGCGTCTTATTTGACTGCAACCCGCATCAGCAAGGTTCCGACATGAACTGGATCACGAACTACGTCCGCCCCCGGATCAACTCGATTTTCTCCCGCCGTGAGGTGCCCGAGAATCTCTGGCACAAATGCGACGAGTGCGGAACGATGCTGTTCCACCGCGAACTGGCGGACAACCAGAATGTCTGTACCCAGTGTGGACACCATATGCTGATCACCCCGCGCGAACGGTTCAAGCATCTGTTCGACGGTGGCATTTTCTCCGAAGTCGCGGTGCCCGCGCCCAAGGATGACCCGCTGCAGTTCCGCGATCAGAAGAAATACCCCGACCGCATGAAGGCGGCGCAGAAAAAAACCGGCGAGAAAGAAGCGATGCTGGTCGCCACCGGCGAGATCGGCCGCACCCCCATCGTGGCCGCGGCGCAGGATTTCTCGTTCATGGGCGGTTCGATGGGCATGTATGTGGGCAACGCCATCATCGCCGCCGCGCAAGAGGCGGTAAAGCTCAAGCGCCCGCTGATCCTGTTTTCCGCCGCCGGCGGCGCCCGGATGCAGGAGGGCATCCTCAGCCTGATGCAGATGCCGCGCACCACAGTCGCGGTAGAGATGCTGAAAGAAGCCGACCTGCCCTACATCGTGGTGCTGACCCATCCCACCACCGGCGGCGTGACGGCGTCCTACGCGATGCTGGGTGACGTGCATATTGCCGAGCCGAACGCGTTGATCTGTTTCGCCGGCCCCCGCGTGATCGAGCAGACGATCCGCGAGAAACTGCCCGAAGGCTTCCAGCGCGCCGAATACCTGCTGGATCATGGCATGCTGGACCGCGTCACCAAACGGACCGAGCTGCGGGACGAGCTGATCACGATCACCCGGATGCTGATGGGGCTTCCCCCGGCGGTCAAAGGCGATCTGCCCGCCCCGAAAGAGGGCGCAACCGAACAGCCCGATGCGCAGGCAAAGCCTGCCGAAGACAAGCCCAAGAAATGACCGCGCCCACATCCGACGTCATCCTCGACCGGATGATGGCGCTGCACCCCAAGATCATCGACCTAACCCTGGACCGCGTCTGGCGTCTGCTCGAGGCCTTGGGCAACCCGCAGGACAGGCTGCCGCCGGTGATCCACATCGCCGGCACCAACGGCAAGGGCTCGACCCAGGCGATGATACGCGCCGGGCTGGAAGGGGCCGGGCTGACGGCCCATGCCTATACCTCGCCGCACTTGGCGCGCTTTCACGAGCGCATCCGCTTGGCGGGCGAGCTGATTTCGGAGCCCGACCTGACCGCCGTTCTGGATGAGTGCTACACCGCCAATGGCGGCGAGAACATCACCTATTTCGAGATCACCACCTGCGCAGCCCTGCTGGCGTTTTCCCGCGTACCCGCCGACTACACGCTGCTCGAAGTCGGGCTTGGCGGACGGCTCGACGCCACCAACGTGATCGAAAAACCCGCCGTCACGGTCATCACCCCAGTCTCGATCGACCACGAACAGTTCCTGGGCAACACGCTGGCCAAGATCGCCGCCGAAAAGGCCGGCATCATCAAACGTGGCGTGCCCTGCATCGTCGGCCCGCAGCCGGACGAAGCGATTGAGGTCATCGAGGCTACTGCCGCCCGCCTCGGCGCACCGCTTCTGGCTTACGGACAGCACTGGCACGCTCACGAGGAACGTGGCCGCCTGATCTATCAGGACGAAACCGGCCTGCGCGACCTGCCGCTGCCGAACCTGCTGGGCGCCCACCAGATCCAGAACGCCGGCGCCGCACTGGCGGTCCTGCGCCACCTCGACCTGGGCGACGAGGCCTACGAGGCAGCGGTCACCCGGGCCGAATGGCCGGCCCGGATGCAGCGCCTGAAGACCGGCCCGCTGGTCGAACAGGCGCCCCGGGCCGAACTCTGGCTCGACGGCGGCCATAACGCCGCCGCCGGGCAAGCGCTGGCGGATGTCCTGGCCAAACTGCCGCCGCGCCCGACGCACCTGATCTGCGGCATGCTCAACACCAAGGACGTAACCGGCTACCTCGCGCCTCTGGCCGAAAGGGCAAGCTCCCTGACGGCCGTGTCCATCCCTGGTGAAGCCAACACGCTCCCTGCCGCGGAAACCGCCGCCGCCGCGACTGCCGTGAACCTGCCCGCCACCACCGCCGACAGCGTGGCCGAGGCGCTGGCCGCGATCACCGCCCGCGATCCACAGGCCCGGGTTTTGATCTGCGGCTCGCTCTATCTCGCGGGGAACATCCTGCGCGAAAACGGCTAAGGCTTCATCTGGCTGAAAATATCCCGGGGGAGTCGCGGCCCCGCCGCGACGGGGGCAGCGCCCCTATTTCCCCCAATCCTTGTCTTGCATTTCCCGCAGACGCGAAGCCGTGCGCTCGAACTCGAACGTTCCCTCGCCCTCGACGTACAGCATCTCGGGCTCCGCCGCCGCGGAACAGATCAACCGCACTTCCGCCTCGTACAGCGCGTCGATCAGCGTCACGAACCGCTTGGCCTCGTTGAAATTGTTGCGCGACAGGCGTGGAATGTCCTCGAGCACCAGCACCTTGACCGCCTCGGCAACTGCCAGGTAATCCCCCGGCCCCAGCATCCGACCGCACAGATCATAGAATGAGGCGCGTGCCACACCATTGCGAAACGCGGGCAACACCACCTCGCGCCCCTTGACGTGCAGGGTCAATGGTTCGGCCGGTCCACCTGACAGGTCGGCCCATACGGCCCGGATCTTCTCTCGCGCCTCGGGTCCGATGGGTGTGAAATAGACCGGCGAGCCTTCGAGCCGGTTTTGCCGATAATCCGTGGGCGACGTCAGCTCCCACACTTCGAGCTGCTGCTTGATGTGGTGGATGAAAGGCAGGAACAGCTGCCGGTTCAGGCCATCCTTGTACAGATCGTCGGGATGACGGTTCGAGGTGGTCACAACGACGACGCCCCCCGCATGCAGCAGGTCGAACAGCCGCCCGACGATCATCGCGTCGGTGATGTCGGTGATCTGCATCTCGTCAAAGGCCAGCAGCCGCACGGATTTCACGACCGAAGCCGCCACCGGCGCCAGCGCATCCTGCACGCCGGTTTCGCGCGCCTGGTGCATGCCGGCGTGGATTTCCTGCATGAAGGCATGGAAATGGACGCGCCGGGCCGGAACATCGCCCAGCGTTTCGACGAACATGTCCATCAACATGGACTTGCCGCGCCCCACCCCGCCCCACAGGTACAAGCCCTTGGGCGCCGGCGGCGCCTTGCGGAACAGCCCGCGTTTCACCGGCGCGGCCAGTGCTGCCCGGATACGCTCGAACTGAGGCAGAACGGCCTCTTGCGCGTCGTCGCGGTTCAGGGTGCCATCGGCAACGCGGGCCTCGTACAACGAGATCATGTCGGTCATGGCCCGAGCCATAGCGCCCGCCCGCGCCGTTGAAAAGAAGGCATCCTCCGGCACGCATCAATTTTGGTTAATCGTGACCGCAAAACTCCTGAATTGACGAGCGAGCCCAAGCGGATACTGTCGGCCGGCTGAACCCGGAGGCCCCATGACCCCAACCGCCCGTCTGCTAAACCCGGTGCTGATCGTCGGATGCGTGATCATCACGGTCAGCTTTGCCGTGCGCGCTTCGTTCGGCGTGTTCCAGATTCCGATCGCCGAGGAGTTCGGCTGGCTGCGCACCGATTTCTCGCTGGCCATCGCGATCCAGAACCTGGCTTGGGGCATCGGCCAGCCGATTTTTGCCGCCATCGCAGAGAAGATGGGCGACCGGCGGGCGATCATTCTTGGTGCGCTGACCTATGCGGCGGGGATGGTCCTGTCGGCCTGGTCCGTCACGCCCTTCGGGCATCAACTCTATGCCTGGCTGGTGGGCTTCGGTATCGCGGGCACAGGCTTTGGCGTCGTACTGGCGGTGGTCGGGCGGGCCTCGACGGACCAGAACCGCTCGATGTCGCTGGCGATCGTGACCGCGGCGGGCAGCTTCGGGCAGGTGATCGGCGCGCCCACGGCTGAATGGATGCTGACCTTCCTGCCCTGGCAGCAGGTGTTCATCATCTTTGCCATTGCAATTCTGGCCCTTGTGCTGACGCTGCCTTTCATGCGCGCGCCCGCGCAGGTCAGCAAGGCCGAATTGGAAGAAAGCATGGGCCAGATCCTGGACCGTGCCTTCCGCGACCCGTCATATGCGCTGATATTCCTGGGTTTTTTCAGCTGCGGGTATCAGCTGGCCTTCATCACCGCGCATTTCCCGGCCTTTGTGACCGAGATGTGCGGCCCGATCCAGCCCGGTGGCGTGCTGCATTCGATGGGCATCACCACCACCTCGGCGTTGGGGGCGGTGGCGATCTCGCTGGTCGGGTTGGCCAATATCGGCGGCACCCTGTTGGCCGGGTGGGCGGGTAACCACTTCCCCAAGAAATACCTGCTGGCTGCGATCTATTCGGCGCGTACCGTCGCGGCCGCTGCTTTCATCCTGCTGCCGATCACGCCCATGTCGGTGATCGTGTTCTCGATCGTGATGGGCTCGCTTTGGCTGGCGACGGTGCCGCTGACATCGGGGCTGGTGGCGCATCTTTACGGCCTGCGTTACATGGGCACGCTTTATGGCGTGGTGTTCCTCAGCCATCAGATCGGAGGGTTCCTGGGCGTGTGGCTGGGCGGCCGGATGTATGACATCTACGGCGATTACACCGTCGTCTGGTGGATCGGGGTCGCGGTCGGCGCCTTCAGCGCGATCGTTCACCTGCCGATCCGCGAAAACCGCCCCGCGCAGCCCGCGGCCGCATAGGATCAGGCAGCCTCGTCCGGGGTCAGCAGACCTTCGGCCACCAGCCTTTCGGCCCAGCCCTGCGGGCCGTTGAAATGGTGGGTCTGCCAACCACGGCCACGGGCGGTTTCGATGTTGTCGATCCGGTCGTCCGTGAACAGCAGCGTCTCGGGCGGCAGGCCGCAATCCTGTTCGACCATCTGGTAGATCGGGGCATGCGGTTTAACCATCTTCATCCGCCCCGAGACATAGTGCCGGTCGAACTCGTTCAGGAACGGATAGACGGTGGTGGCATAGTCGAAATTCTGCACCCCGAAATTGGTCAGCGCAAAGACCGGCACGCCTTTGGCCCGCAGCGCGCGCTGCAGCCGGACCGAATGCGGGATCTCGGGAGCGGCCAGTTCGATCCAGTTGTCGTGCCACATGCGGATCTCGTCGCGCCATTCGGGGTGTTTCTCGGCCCAGGCATAAATCGTTTCGGTGAAATGATGCCCCTGATCGACCAGGTCGTTCATCCCGTGCAGGTCGACGGCCGAGAACATCTCGCGGCGCCGGTCCTCGCCGATCACGCGGTCATAATACCGCTCGGGCTGCCATTCGATCAGAACATTTCCGATGTCAAAAACGACCGCTTCTACGGGCATGAGATTTCCTGTTCGCTTGTGTTGCGTTCGGGGCCGACTGAACCAACCCGCCGGGCGGGATGCAAGGCCAAACTCAGCCGCGCAGGGCGACGCGTATCTCGCGCTCGAGCGCGTCCAGAAACCGCGACCGGTCGGCCTTGGAAAACGGTTTGCCACCGCCCCCGGCGCCCAGCGGATTGGCGGCGCGCAGATCCGCCATCAGATCGCGTATCGCCAGTTGCTGGCCGATATTGGCGGCGGTGAAGGCTTCGCCATTGGGGCGCAGCACCCGCGCGCCGGCCTCGACGCATCTGGCGGCCAACGGGATGTCCGAGGTGATGACGATGTCGCCCGCGCCGCACCGCTCGGCGATCCACTTGTCGGCCTCGTCCGCGCCTTGCGCCACGGTGACGATCTGAACCAGCGGGTTGGTCGACGGGCGCAGCCCGCCATTCGCGACCACGACCATCGGCACCTTGTGCCGCGTGGCGACGCGCTCGGCCTCGGCCTTCACCGGGCAGGCGTCGCCATCGACATACAGGGTCGTCACGCCTGCTTGGCCTTTTTGGGCGCCAACTTTGCTGGTTCGGGCGTGTCCGATTTGCGTACCTTGAACTCGTCCGGGATCGGCATCCGGTTGAAGGCGTCGAGCCCGGCGATCTTGTAGGCCTCGGCCAGGGTCGGATAGTTGAAGGTGTTCTGCACGAAATAGTCCACCGTGCCCTTCAGGTTCAGCACCGCCTGGGCGATGTGGATCAACTCGGTCGCGCCCTCTCCGACGATCTGCACGCCCAGTACCCGGCGGGTTTTCAGCGAGAACAGCATCTTCAGCATCCCATGCTCGAGCCCCATGATATGCCCGCGCGAGGTCTCGCGGAACCGGGCGACGCCCACCTCGTAGGGAATGCCGCGTTCCTGCAGCTCTTCCTCGGACATGCCGCAGGTCGAGATTTCGGGCACCGAGTAGATGCCATAGGGGAACCACGGGCTTTCGGGCAGGGTGGGGGTGTCCAGCGCGTGGCAGGCGGCCACGCGGCCCTGCTGCATCGAGGTCGAGGCCAGCGAGGGATGGCCGATCACGTCACCGGTGGCATAGATATGCGGTACCGAGGTCTGATAGGTCTTACGGTCGACCGAAATGCGGTTGCGGTGGTCGGTCTCGATTCCAACCGCTTCGAGGTTCAGCGCTGAGGTGTTGCCCATGCGGCCCGCCGCAAACAGCAGCATCTCGGCCCGGACATGGCGGCCATTGGCCATGGTGACCTCGACATGCTTGCCGGCGTCCTCGATCTTCTCCACGGCCGAGCCCAGGCGCAGGTCCACCCCGTTTTCGCGGATCTGGTGGGTGAATTCTTGGATGAGGGTCTTGTCGATGAAATCCAGGAAGGTCTCGCGCGGTTCGATCAACGTCACCCGCACGTCGAGCGCCGAGAACATCGTGGCGTATTCCACCCCGATGACGCCTGCGCCGATCACGCAGAGCGAGCGCGGGATCTCGGCCATTTCCAGGAACTCGTCGCCATCAACGATGGTCTTGCCGTTGAAGGGCACGTAATCGGGGCGATAGGTCTTGGTGCCGGTGGCGATCAGGAATTTCGCGGCCGTCAGGCGGGTGGTGTCGCCCGCATCGGCGGTGACCTCGATCTCGTGCGGGCCGACAAAACGGGCCACGCCGTCCATGGTTTCAACGTGGTTGCGGTTGAACTGGTGTTCCAGCACGTCAACCTCGTAGTCCAACGTCATGTGCAGCCGGGCCTTGAGGTCCTCGGCGCGGATCTGGTCCTTGACCCGGTACGAACGGCCGTAAAAGCTGCGCTCGCGCCAGCCAGACAGGTTCAGTACCGTTTCGCGGAGTGTCTTCGACGGGATCGTGCCCGTGTGAACCGACACGCCGCCCAAACGGTCACGACGGTCAACCACCAGAACCTTGCGTTTCAGCTTGCCCGCCTGAATCGCCGCCGCGCGGCCCGATGGGCCCGAGCCGATGATGATCAGATCATAGTCGTATTCGCTCATCCCTTAGTCTCCGTACAGGGCTTCGGCGTGGAAGGTGACGTGGTCCTCCATGAAGGTGGACACGAAAAAGTAGGAATGATCATAGCCCGGCTGCAGCCGGACCGTCGCCTGTTGACGGCGTTCGGCGATGGCTTGGGCCAGGGCCTCGGGGCGCAGCAGGTCGATGAACTGGTCGTGGGTGCCGGTGTCGATCAGGATTGGGCCGTCAAAGCCCTTTTCCTTCATCATCAGCGCCGCGTCATGTTTGGCCCAGGCGGCCGGGTCGTCGCCCAGATAGGCGCTCAACTGCTTGCGGCCCCAGTCGCTGGCCGTGGGGTTCGAGATCGGCGCGAAGGCCGAGACCGACCGAAACCGGCCCGGCAGGTTCATCGCCAGCGTCAGCGCGCCGTGGCCGCCCATGGAATGTCCGGTGATGGCCTGGCGGTCGCCGTCTATGGCGAAGTTTTCGACCAGCAGCGCGGGCAACTCTTCGGCCACATAGCCCCACATGTTGAAATGCGGGGCCCAGGGGGTCTGGGTGGCGTTCACATAGAACCCGGCACCCTGGCCCAGATCGTAATCCTCGTGGTCGGCGACCCCCTCGCCGCGCGGCGAGGTGTCGGGGAAGACCAGTGCGATGCCCTGTTCTGCGGCCCAGCCCTGCGCGCCCGCCTTGACCATCGCGTTTTCATGGTTGCAGGTCAGGCCCGACAGATACCACAAGACTGGAACCGGGCCGTCCTTGGCCTCGGCCGGTAGGAACAGGCCAAAAGTCATGTCGCACTGGCACGCCGCTGAAGAGTGGCGGTACACACCCTGCACGCCACCGAAACAGGCGTTCTCGGAAAGGGTTTCCATCTGGCATCATCCTTTCGTTGGCTTTGCGCCATGGCTAACGGGCAAGGGACGCCGCGTAAAGTGCAGCGGGCCGGGAACGCGGCTTTTTTGTCCTGCTTCAGGGGGTCCCGACCCAGGCGATCGCCAAGGGAATGGTCAAAATGCTGACCAGGGTCGACAAGAAGATTGCCGCCGAGGCCCGGTGCGGAGCCACCCCGTAGTGCGCTGCCAGCATGTAGACGTTCCCGGCCACGGGCAGGGCGGCAGCGGAAATGGCCACCGCGGCGGCAAAAGGATCGGTCGGTAGCAGCCACAGCAGCACTACGGCCACACAAGCCGGATGCACGGCCAGTTTGCAAAAGCTGAGCCATAACGCGATCTGAACCCGCTCGGCCGATTTGGTGGCCAGCGAGGCGCCGATGGCGAACAGCGCGCCCGGCGTGGCGGCGCCGCCCAGAATGGTCAGAAAATCGTTCAATGGGGCCGGCACCGGCATCTGCAGGGCCGACCAGATCAACCCGGCCGAGATCGAGACGATCATGGGGTTCTTCAGCAAACCGAGCCCAATCAATCGCAATGTCCCGACGCTCAGCCGACCATCCCGCCCGCCATTGATCAGGATCACGATCAGCGAGGAAAACACCACCAGATCGACCGTCAGAACCAGCATGACCGGCCCGATGGCGGCCTCGGAGAACAGCATGGCCAGCATCGGCAGACCCAGAAAGCCCACATTGCCGATGGCCGCGCATTGCGCTTCGACCGCCGCGGTGGGGATGTCGAGCCCGCGCAGCCAGGCCACCAGCGTCGCCAGCGCGTAAACGCCCGCCGTGCCTATCAGATAGCCCAGCATCAGCCGCGCATTGAAGATCTCGGCAAAGGGTAGCGTGGCGGCAAAGCGGAACAGCATCGCCGACAGCGCGAAGTAGAACACGAACTTGGTCAGATAGGCCGTGGCGTCCTCGGTGAAGAACCGGCTTCGCCCGGCCCAGTATCCCAGGCCGATGATCGCAAAGAAGGGCAGGGTGCGCAGAAAGATATCGACCATGGGCGAAGTGGTAACATGATTTGACCGCTTCGCAAGTCGCGTGTCACCCGCTGCCGATCAATATCCCCGCCGCCAGTACCATCGCCCCGCCTAGAACCACTTGGAAGGCCGCACGGAAGAACGGCGTTTCCATGTACCGGTTCTGAATCCATGCGATGGCCCACAATTCGACGAACACGATGAAGAAGGCGATGATCGTCGCGGTCCAGAAGTCCGGAATCAGATAGGGCAGGGCATGGCCCAGCCCGCCCAGCGTGGTCATCACCCCCGAGGCCAGCCCGCGCTTGACCGGCGAGCCACGGCCCGACAACTCGCCATCGTCCGAGGCGGCCTCGGTGAAGCCCATCGAGATGCCCGCCCCGACCGAGGCGGCAAGACCCACCAGAAAGGTCGTCCACGGATCATGGGTGGCAAAGGCGGTGGCAAAGATTGGCGCCAGGGTCGACACCGATCCGTCCATCAGCCCCGCCAGCCCCGGCTGCACCCAGGTCAGAATGAATTGCCGATGCGCGATGGCCTTCTCGGCCTCTTTCTCGTCATGGCCCAGATGGGCCTGTTCCAATTCGTTTGCCGTGGCCTGATGCCCGGCCTCGGCCGCCGCCAGATCGCCCAGCAACTGACGGGTCGCGGCGTCGGTCGTGCGCGCGGCGGCGGCCAGATAGAACCGCTCGGCGTCGCGCTCCATCATCTCGGCCTCTTCGCGGATGCGCTCGATACCGAGGTTCTCGACCAGCCATATGGGGCGGCGGGCGTAGTACCCGGCGACGTGTTCGCGGCGGATCAGGGGAATGACCGGGCCGAATCGCTTTTCATGCAACGCGATCAGGCGACGGCGGTGCTCGTCCTCTTCGGCGGCCATGCCGTCGAAGATCTTCGCCGTCGCCGGATAGTCCTGGCGCAGCATTTCCGCATAGGACCGATAGATTCGCGCGTCGTCCT
>NZ_JBXWRZ010000058.1:0-15223 GCF_059613165.1 Ruegeria sp. BHSB172 | reverse complement strand
GTTCAACACGCGCAACCTGCTGATCGAGCGCGCCGGAGCGATCGAATTCGCGCGCGATCTGGAAGAGCGCACGGATGGCGAGATTCGCATCGAGTTCATCGGCGACAACCAGATCTGCGGGCAGCTGAGCTGTGTCGAGAAGACCCAGCAGGGAATCGTCGACATCTATGCGGCCTCGACCCAGAATTCGGCCGGCGGAGCGCCTTATCTGAACGTTCTGGATTATGCCTACATGTTCCCCAGCCGGGCTGCGCAATATCATTTCTTCTATAGCCCGGCCAGCCAGCGCATCCTGCGCGACCCGCTTGAAAAGCGCCACGGGCTGAAATTCCTGTTCACCCATTGCGAACTGCGGGGCCTGCAGATGGGATCGACCTTCGCCGACAAGCCGACGGTTACCAAGCTCGAGGAGCTGTTCGGCACCAAGAACCGCGTGACCGGCACCCAACTGGGCCGGATCGCCATGCAGCTTCTGAATCTGAACCCGGTGCCCGTCGCATGGGAGGAAACGCTGGATGCACTGAAAACCGGCCTGATCGACGGGGCCGAGACCTGGGCTTCGGCTGTGGCCTATGCCAACATGGCGCCGGTCGTGTCGCAGTCGGTCAACCTGCAGTTCTTCTGCGGCACCGAACACACCTCGATGTCGGCCAAGGTGTTCGACAGTCTGGGCGGTGAGTTGCAGGACGCGGTCATGGAGTCGGCCTATTTCACGCAGGCCCTGATCCAAGGTGCGAACGAAGCCGCGCTGGTCAATACCGTGGGCTTCTCGGACCCGCAGCTGCCCAACACGATTTTTGCCGAGAACGGCGTGCGCCCGGCCTTCTTGCCGGACGATCAGCTGAAGCTGGCCGAGGAAATGTGTGCTCCGAACTACAATCCTGAACCCTGGGCCGAATGGCGCGAGCGGCTGAACAAATGGGCCGGCGGCATCGACACCTATCAAGAGATCTACGATATCGCGCGCGAGATCCCGGCCGACACGCTGCCGGAAAACGTTGAACCGCGCCGTTGGTGGAAGGGCGAAGCCTGACCAGGGCTGACAGGACCGGCCTGCATCGGCGGGCCGGTTTTATCGGGGACCGATTGGGAGGACGGGGTTCATGTCGTTTTGGGCAGATGTCGGCGCGATTTTCGGTGCCTTGCTCAGCAGGGATTCATTCGAGCTTCAATCAGCCTTGCGGTCAGACGCCGCCTGGGCGGTGGGCGCGGTGGCGGCGGCGTTGGGGGGGCTGTTGGTCATGTTCGTCTATCGCAAGGTTCCATTCATCGAACGCCATTTCGAGCGGTCGGTCATGGTGTATTCCTATCTTGCGATCGCATTGATCATTTTCTGGGGCGTGATCGACCGTTTCGTGTTTAACGATCAGGAGCCTTGGTCGACCACCATTCCGCCGCTGCTGTTCATGGTCATGGCGTGGTTCGGCGCCTCGTACAACGTGCGGCTGCGCACCCATCTGAGCTTCAGCGAATTCCGGTCGGCCATGCCGCGCGGCGGGCAGTTGGCCTGCCTGATCTTGGATGCTGTTCTGTGGTACGGGTTTGCCGTGATCGTCATCGTGACGACCTCGCGTCTGGTGGCGTTGTCGGCGTCGAATTTCCAGATCGTGCTGGGCACCGACAACGTGATGCAGTGGTGGTTTCTGCTGACTGCGCCGCTGTCCTTCTTCCTGATGGTCGGCAGGGTGTTCCAAAACCTTGCCGACGATCTGCACAACTGGAAAACCGGGCAGCCGCTGATCCAGCAAGCCGTGATCGGAGCAGACTGATGACCGATGGAACCTGGGTTACACTGATTTCGCTTGGGGTGACGTTCCTGTTCATGCTGGGCGTGCCCGTGCTGCTGGTCATAGGCTATTGGGTGGTCGGCTGTTCCTTCGTGCTGGGGCTGACGCTCGACAACATGGGGGCCGAGCTGCTCAACGTGTTCAACAAGGGCTTTGCGCTGCTGGCGATGCCGCTGTTCATCCTGACGGGTGACCTGATCAACAAATCCGGCATCGCCCGAAGGCTGAGCGATTTCGCCTATGCCTGTCTGGGATGGATACGCGGCGGTCTGGCCATGGCTTCGTTGGGGGCCTGTGGTCTGTTTGCCGCCATATCGGGGTCGAACTCGGCCACCACCGCGACGATCGGGTCCATGCTGCACCCCGAGATGGTCAAGGGCGGCTATGACGAGCGGTTCAGCGCCGCCACCGCCGCGGCCGGCGGCACGGTCGGCATCATCATCCCGCCGTCGATCATCTTCATCGTCTATGGGTTTCTGATGAACCTGCCGATTTCCGAGCTGTTCGTGGCTGGCATCCTGCCCGGCGCGCTGATGGTGATCGGGATGCAGTTTGCCTGCTGGGTCATCTGCCGCATGAACGGTTGGGGCCATCTGATTCCGCTGCAGATGAACCGCATCCTGAAAACCGCCTTTGGCGCCTGGCTGGGGTTCTTTGCCATAGGGCTGGTTCTGTGGGGGATCTACACGGGCAAGTTCTCTCCGACCGAGGCCGCGGGGGTTACCGTCGGGTTCTGCGTGATCGCCGGTCTGGTCAGCCACCCGATCAACCGGATCATGGGCGCGCGTGGCGACATTTCCCCCACCGAAAAAAGCTTTGCCGAGATGATCGTGGTCGAAGGCTTCACCATCCCCGAGATCCCCTCGATCGTGATCCGGTCGGCGCAGATCACCGGCATCCTGGCCCCCCTGATCGCGATTTCCGTCGTGATGCAGCAGATCCTGTCTCTGCTGGGGGCTCAGCAGACGATCGGAGATTTCGTGACCTCGATGGGCGGCTATCACGCGGTGCTGTTCACCTCGATGGTGATCGTGTTCTTTTCGGGGATGGTCCTCGAAAGCCTGCCGGTGACAATCATTCTGGCTCCGATCCTGGCCCCGATCGCAGCGTCGGTGGGTGTGGACCCGATCCATTTCTCTGTCATTTTCCTCGTCGGCGCGTCGATCGGCTTCATCACGCCGCCCTATGGGCTGAACCTCTATGTGGCCTCGGGCGTGACCGGGGTGCCGTATTTCCGCCTTCTGCGCTATACGGTGCCTTATCTGGTGGCCTTGCTTTCGGTCTGGTTCCTAGTGGCGATGGTTCCCGATTTGGCCTTGATCCTGCTGCCGAACAACTGAACAGTGGCCGGATGACAGACCCAGAGGCACCCGAACGCGACACGCAGATTCCCCCCAACCTGCGCCTGCTGGTCATTCTGGAGGAGGTGGCCCGGCGCGGAGTGGCGGTGCGGCCGGCCGACCTGATTGAGACGCTCGGCCTAGCCAAGCCAACCGTTCACCGGCTGCTGCAGACGGCCGAGGCCGAGGGGTTTCTGCAGCGCGACCTCGATGGCCGTTCATACGGTCCGGGGCCAAGGCTGCGGCGCCTTGCGGTCAATACCATCTCGGCCGAACATCTGCGCACCGCGCGGCTTGCGATCCTGCGGGGGGTGGCGGACGAAATCGGAGAAACCTGCAACCTAGCCATCCCCGACCGCGAGGGGATGATCTATCTGGATAGGGTCGAGACCAAGTGGCCCCTGCGCATTCAGTTGCCGATCGGGACGCAAGTGCCGTTTCATTGCACTGCCAGCGGCAAGATGTATCTGTCCACCCTGCGGCAGAAGCCGCTGAATGGGGTCCTGTCCGGACGCCCGCTGCAGCCCCGGACCCAGCGGACCATGACCGACCCGAATTCCTTGCGGGCCGAGATGGAGAAAATCCGCAGCCAAGGGTATTCGACCGACGATGAAGAATTCATGACCGGAATGGCGGCGGTTGCCGTACCGGTCCGGGACAGGCGCCAGCGCCTGGTGGCCACCCTGTCGGTTCACGCCCCGACCCAGCGCCACGATCTTTCCGGCCTGCTGGGGTTTCTGGACGTGCTGCGCGACGGGTCCGAGCGGCTGTCGGCCTTGCTGAATGACTGATATCACCCTCTGCGGGCCAAGGCCGGATCGGCCCCCCAGGTGTCCGACCCGGAGGCGCGTTCAGTTTGCGGCCGCGGTTTTCAGTCCGGGCTTTTCCAAGCCGCGCTCGGTCAGTGATTCCTCGAAATCCCTGGCCAGGGCATCGCGGTCATGCGATGCGAAATACCAGCGGATCGTGCGGTCGAGCCCGTCCGAGAAGCTGACCTTGGGCTCCCAATCCAGCAGCTTTTTGGCCAGGCTGTTGTCGGCCACACGGTTGTAGGGGCCGGTGGGTTTGCTCAGGTCTCGCTGGATCTCGGCGTCGAGCTGCGTCCGTTCGAGGATCATTTTGGCCGCCTGCAGAACCGAGGTACGCTCCATCGTGCCGAGATTGACCGCGGTGCCGTCCTCGATCCGTTCAGCCGCGCGGATCGTGCCTTCGACGATGTCCGATACATAGGTCCAGTTGCGAATCTGTTCGCCGGTGCCCCACACGACAAATGGGTTCTGCTGCAGAAAGGCCCGCCCGATCATCGCCACGACCGCATGGTTGGCCGGGCAACGTTCGCCATAGGCCGTGAAATACCGCACCGAGGCGCATTTGAAGCCATGCTCCTCGTGATAGGCTTTCAGCGACAGCTCGGCCATGAGCTTGGCCCAGCCATACAGATCGTCGGCCTCGTAAGGCGGTTTGACCAGATCTTCGGTCAGGTACAGGGTCTCACTCGGATCGGCCTGGATGCTGGTCGGATAGACGCAACCCGACGAGGCAAAGGTAAACTGCTCTACCCCCGCCTTGTGGGCTTCGCGGATCATGATGCTGTCCAGCGCCAGGTTGGTCGAACAGGCGGCCTGGTGGGTGCTGATATATCCCCGCCCGCCATGGGTCGCGGCCAGGTGGAACACGACATTCATGTCAGCGACGGCCTCGGCTGCGGTGGTCGGGTCCAGCAGGTCGGCCTCGCGAAATTCGACGCGGCCGCTGTTCAGGACGTCATCCAGATTTTCGCGGATGCCGCTGGACAGGTCATCGACCGCCCGAACATATGCGCCGCGCTCGACCAGGCTTTCCACAAGGTGGGATCCGATGAAAGAACACCCGCCGGTGACGAGCACGTTCTTCTTAGACCAATCCATTTTCAAATCCTTTCAAACCAATTCAATCAGTATACTCACCAAGGGTCTCTCTGCCTGCAGGGCCGCGACAGAAAGGCCGAAACGTCCGAGACGCACCTTAAAACTCTGACCGCAAATCATTCACCCGTCAACACGGGCGATTGACAGGTTCGGACCGGTATGCACGCATTTGCTTCAGGTCTCTGGCCCGCCCGGTTTTGACGGCTGCGGGGCAGGGGCCAAGAAAGCGATCGGCGGCAGCGGGAAACCAATGAAACGGCAGTTCACCCAGAACGTGGCATGGAGCACGGTCGCCAGCTGGCTCGAACAAATTGCGGCAGCGCTTATTTTTCTGGTGATTGCCAAGCTCATCGGCGTGGAAAGCTTTGGCGTGGTGTCCATGGCTTTTGCCTTCCTGTTTCTGGGCGAATTTCTGGTGCGCGATACGATCACCGAAGGCATCGTCGCACGCGAGGTCATCGAGCCCGGGCGGCTTGAGGCCACATGGGTTGTTCTGCTGGGGCTGGCCGCAGCGATCGTTCTGATTTTGACAACAATCGCCAACATCGCGGCGTTTGTTTACCAAGAGCCCATCGTCAAACCCTTGTTGATGGCCGCCAGTCCGACAGTCTTGATGATTGCCGCCGCCGGGGTGCCGACAGCCTTGCTCCGGCGCCAGCTGGCCTTCAAGGCGCTGGCCATTCGCACCATCGCAGGCGTGGCGGCCGGCGGAGTGGTGGGCATCACCATGGCGGCCAAGGGTTTTGGTGCCTGGAGCCTTGTTGGCCAAAGGCTGACGGAAATCGGTGTGAACAGTCTGCTGGCATTCCTGGCGGCGGGTTGGGTGCCCAAGAAATGGCCGTCGCGATCCGATTTCGCCATGGTGAAGGGGCTGGGGGCGCAAGTTCTGCGGCTGCGGTTTATCACCCTTGTGATTCTTCAGACACCCACTGTGATGCTGGGATACATGGCCGATCCGCGATCCGTCGGCCTGTTCGCCTTTGCGGCCCGACTGTCCGAGATCGTTTTGACCGTGTTCGTCAAAAGCCTGCAGGGGGTCGGGCAACCGGCAATCGCGGCGCTGCGGCGCAGCCGGCAGTCGACGGCGGATTTCTACCTCGACCTGATCGAGCTGGCCGCACTCAGCGGTTTTGTCGCCTATACCGGGCTGGCTTTGATAGCCTTTCCGCTGGTCGATCTTTTGCTGGGTCCCGAATGGCATGAAGCCAGCCGCATCCTGCCGTTCCTGTGCCTGGCCTATGCAATCATTGCGCTGAGTTCGATCCAGGAGGCTTACCTGCTGGCGCTCGACAGGGTGCAGCCGCTTCTTTGGGCTGCTTGGGCCGAGGCGGTGCTGGGCCTCGTCTTGATCGGACTGGCCAGCCAATTCGGGCCGGTCACGGCAGCGGCAGCGGTGGCGCTGCGCGCGCTTCTGGCGTTTCCGCTGCGGATGCGGGCCGCGCACGCCCCCGAGGCAATCAGACCCATTCAGTTCTGCAAGATGCTGGTCGCGCCGTTGCTGTTGGCGGCGGGGATGGCCGTTGCCGTGGGCGCCTGGCGGCTGGCCATGCTGGGGCGTATCCCCGATGTGATCTATGTCGCCGCGGCCATCGGGATCGGCGTGGTATCGACAGGGGTTATTCTGCTGGGCTTCATGCCGCGTGCGGTGGACCGGTTGCGGGCGTTTCTGCACAGCCCGCCATAAAGGAAAGGGTGCAGTTCGCCGGATTGTGCCCTAAGCTTGTTTGAATTCGTTTTGGTATGGTTTTGGTATGAGTGTGAGGACGTGATGATCGATTGGATCAAGAAGAAGCTGTTTCTGGTGAAATGGGGCCGCGTGGCACGCAAATGGCCAGTCGAACGGCTGATGGCCACGACCGATCTGGACCTCACTGATGATGAAATCGCCGAGATGAAATGGGGCATCCATTCGTGGCGGCAGCTGATTCCCTGGTATCTTGCGCGATTTGATACACTGAAAGACAAGCGTCAGTTCTACTGTTTCGGCGTTGCCCATGGCAGCACAGTAGAAGGGCTGGTCATGGGCCTGCAGAACCGCGGCACGGAGATTCCGTTCATGCACCTGTTCGACTCGTTCGAAGGTCTGCCCCAGGAAGACCCGGGTATCCAGGTTCCGGCGGTGTGGAATGTCGGTGCCTTCTCCGCGCCGCTGCCCGAGCTGAAGAAAAAACTGGCCGCCATGGACATGACCGACGATCGATGCACGATCCACCAGGGGTGGTTTTCCGAAACGCTGCGCCCCGAACTGGTGGAAAGCGGCGTCTTTCAGCCCGCGGCCTATGTCGATATCGATGCCGACCTCTACAACAGCACGATGGATGTTCTGGACTTCATGTTCGAACACCGCCTGATCCGCCCGGGAACGCTGATCGGCTATGACGACTGGGGCGACACCGATCTTTGGACCGCTGGCGAAAGCCGGGCCCACAAGGAGATCGTCGAAAAATACGACGTGAAATGCGCCCAGCTGTTTTCCTGGGGCGAACCGCCGTTGATCCGCAAGCTGTTTCTGGTCGTCGACGTCGGAGCAAGTTGACGGGGTTCCGGGTGCTCTGGCCCAGGGATTCTGACAAACCGGTTGCGCAAAACGGGAGGGGTGCAATGGAAGACAACATGCAAGCTTCGAGCCGGGCCGAGGCCTGGCCATTCGGGGCGATCCGGGTTGTCGTGGCGATGCTGGCCTTGGGCTTGTTTGCCTTTGCGCTTTGGGGTGCGCTGGACCTATCCGTGCTCCGACGCGTGGAATGCTGGTGGCTCATGGTCGCGGCCGTGGCGCTGTTCGGGGTCGCGTTGACGCTGGGCACGCCCTGGCAGACGGCCGGGTTGACTGCGGCAACCTTCCTTGTGGGGTTTGGCGCTCAGCTTGCAGTCCGAGAGCCGACGTGGTTTCAGAACGTCCGCTTCCGGTCCGACGTCTTTTCCGTGGCAATGATGGGGGCCGTGTTGGCGCAGTCCGCCGTCGCGGCCCTGGTCCTGTTCAAACATCGCGCGCTGGCCGAGGCGCCACAAGTGCTGCGCGATCTGGGCGTTCTTCGGGTGGCGATCTTCCTGGCCATTCTGGTGATCGCTGCAAAGGGCGCGATGGGCTTCGTAGCGACCGAAAACTATCCCCGGCTGGTCAAACATGTCGTCATCGGTTCGGCCTTCATCGGCATCAACCTGGCCAGCTTCCTCGCTATCATGATGTCCCTGCCAGCGCATCGGTTGCGCGACCTGTCCCAGCGGGTCGCGCGCAACCTCAGCCTGCCGGGCAGCGGCGATCAGGTCCGAAGGCTCGACAGGGCTGTCCCGATCTGTGGGGCGGTCTTTCTGTTGCTGATGTCCCTTCTGGTCAGTCTGGCTGCTTTGGAGGGCGTCCCGCACCTGGACGATATTCTGTACCAGTTCCACGCCCGCTATCTTGCGGATGGGCTGCTGACCCTGCCGGTGCCGCCATCGACCCAGGCTTTCGACCACTATCTGATGGATACCTATCAGGACCGCTGGTTCGTCACGACCTTCCCGGGCTGGGCGACAGCCCTGGCGCTGGGGGTCAAGCTGGGGGCGCCTTGGCTGGTCAATCCGGTTTTGGCTGGCATCAGCGTTCTGCTGCTGCACGTCTTTACCCGCAAGATGACCGACCGGGGCACGGCCAACCTGGTGGTTCTGCTCATGGCCGTATCGCCCTGGATCATCTCGATGGCGGCTACTCAGTTGATCCACACCTTTACTTACGCGCTGGTTCTGGGGGCCTGGGTCCTTCTGCTGAAGGCCCGGGAAAAGCCGTCTGTGATTTTTCCGTTCATCGCCGGCGCGCTGATGGGGTGGCTGCTGATGACACGGCCGTTGGAAGGGTTGTTCATGGGGGTTCTGACCGGGCTTTGGACGCTGACATTCCTTGCGGACCGGCGGCATTGGCACACGGTTCTGGCCTATGGGTTGGGCTGTATCGTCGTGGGCGGGCTGATTTTTCCCTACAACGCCTATCTGACCGGCGACCCGCTGACCACGCCGTTGAACGCCTATTACGAAGAATATTGGGGGCCGGGATCCAACGCGCTTGGCTTCGGGCCGGATATCGGCGCGCCGGACTGGGGCAATGTCGATGTCTTTCCCGGGCACAGCCCGCTTGAGGGGCTGATCAACAGCCAGCAAAACCTCTATGAACTGAACTTTTCGCTGTTCGGTTGGGGCGGAGCCTCGCTGGCCTTTGCGCTGTTCATCGTCTTGTGGGGCCGTTGGAGCAGATTTGCCGGCGGGATGGCGTTGATCGTCGTGACCACGATCTGCCTGTACGCGCTGTTCTGGTTCTATGGCGGCTATTTCGCCGGGCCGCGATACTGGTTCATGACCAGCGTCCCGCTGTTGATCCTGACGGCATTGGGGATCACGACGGCCGCGCGCAGGTTTTCGCAACTGTACCCCGACGGGCTGGCGCAGCAGCGGATCGGCGCGGGCGTCGCGTTTCTCTGCCTGTGCTCGGTTCTGGTGTTCGAAAGCTGGCTGGGCTTCAACCGGTATCCCGAAATCAACGGGTATCACGACGAATACGAAACGCTGGCCCGTCAGGACGCATACCGCAACAGCCTTATGTTTATTTCGACCGATGCAGACCGGGAATACGGCAGCGCCTTCTGGCTGAACGATTTCACCCCGGGCGCAGACAGCCCGTTGTTTGCGATAGACTTGGGGCCGGAAAGCAACCGGACCGTTGCCGCTGCCTATCCAGGACGTTCGATCTATTTCCTGAAAGGGCGATCCAGCGATCAGGATCATGTGGTCTTCACCCGAGGCCCGATCTCCGCCTCTGAACTCGAACAGCGGTGACGAAATCGGCCGAACTAGCGGGTCGGATAGGTCTCTACCAGCGGTGACCCTGCGTCGAGCTGGTCGATCAGGCCACCGGGGCGCACGCCGTATTCATTGTAGCCGTCGGTTGCTCCGGTGGCATAGTAGATGAACTCACGGTCGTAGTATCCAGGCGCCGACGGTGATTGATCCTGAATGATGGCGTTGTTCAGAACGACCCAGTCGGGTTGGTTCTTGTAGCCGATGATGCCTGCAACGGCGTTCTGTTCGATCACGACATATCGTGATGCGGAAACATTGATCCGCGGGATCGTAACCTTGCCGGTTTCCGCGCGGCGCACCCGGATGACCGAATTCTTTCGAATGGACAGGTTGTCGATCCCATGAACCGAAATTCCATGCGTGTGCGCATTGTAGATAACGTTGTTTTCGATCAGGACGTTCTGATGGCGCAGCATCGGATCGGCCAGGTTCTTTCGGTCGCCGCCCATCCATATGGTCTGGGCATAGTCGCCGGCGCCCATGTCAAAGATATTGTCCCGTATCGTGATGTTCGTGCTGCGCCGGTTCGAACTGCGCAGGATCTGCACCATGTCGCGATGGTCCTTGTTGCCCTTCACGCCCCGGAAATTGTGCATCCGGTTGGCTTCGATCACCAACCCGTCGATCACTCCCAGCGCTATGCCGTCCGATCGGATGTCCAAGAAATCATTGCCCCGGATGGTCAGGTCGACGACGCTGTCACCTGTCAGTGCCTTCCACCATTTGCGAAAGACCGAGCCGGAAATGGAAATCTTGGCGCTGTCCCGGATGCGCAGCCCCCGACCATGGCCGGCCCCAGCCCTGTGCCCTCCATCAAAAACCGAATTGGTGATAGTGATGCCCCGACTGTTCAGGATGCTGAAACGGTTGGCCGAGTCCTTTTCGCCCTGCGAATACTCGTAGTCAAAGACCAATCCATCAAGAACCAGGTTCCCCGCGGCATCGATCCTCAGTTCGGTAAAGCAGGCAGGTGACGCCGCAGATGCCGACCGAAGCGTGACCGGCGCCTTGAACGCCCTTTTGACCTTCAGCGCACCGTAGTTCCCGGCCTGCAAGACAAATACCTCACCCCCGGCGGCCGTTTTCAGCGCGCTTGACAGGGCGTTTGCGTCCGCGATGGCCAAGCTCTTTATCGTCGCGGGCCCAAGTGCTGGAACGGTGTGACCGTTGCAGGTCGAAGAGGCCGCGGCGGTGCGTCCAGGCTGCAGGGCGCACACACCCGCGATTAGGGTGAGAACTCGCAACAATAAACACATTTGAAACCTATTTGTCTGAACAATCCCAAAGGGCATGCAAACAGGCTAAGCGCGCCCGAAGGCCATGTCCACAATTCGAATCTACAGCGACTGAAAGGAGCGAAGGTGGTAGCAGGCCAAATTGACGTAGCGGCATCCAGCAAATGATTGCTCATCGCCCACGAGGTTGCGCAGAGAAATGCCCGGATAATGGCAAAATTGTGTCCGTTGTTGCGCTAAGCGAATCAATACGTCAAACGAGAGGCTACCGCGAAGGGAAGGGGAACAATTCCCGGTATCGAGTAACGAGTTAGCTCGGAAATGACGGCGTTGGGGCAATTTTGTCTCAATACAGGCAACAATTTCCAGACATAGCCACATTCCGGACAACCTGTCGCCTTCGTGCGGCTGTTCCCTCTGGTCCCAAGTAGCGGGAAATGGCGCGCTGCACTCACAGCGCCTGACACAAAGAAGGTGAAACATGACGACAGCAATCACTGTGACGTCCGAGGCCGAACTGAAATTGGCGTTGTCGAAAGCGGTCGGTGGGGAAACGATACTGCTTGCGGCCGGCGACTACGGAAAGCTCAGCCTGAAAAACATTCAATTCGCGTCGGATGTGACGATCAAATCCGCCGATCCGAATGCGATGGCAAGTTTTTCAGAAGTTTACCTGACGAACGTCTCGAACATCAAGTTCGATGAGATCGTGTTCGACTATACCTACACTCAAGGTGATCGGAACCACACCACCAAGTTCCTGATCTCGCACAGCAGCAACGTCACCATCGACAACTCGGTCTTCGACGGTGACTTTGCAAGCGGAACGGGAACCAGTGCGGATGGCACCGGCTTCGGAAAGGGTCTTGTCATTCGCGACTCGAACAATATCGACGTAACGAACACCGAGTTCCATTCTTGGTGGAAGGCCCTGGGCGCCTCGCGGTCGAGCGACATCGACTTCATCGGAAACAACATTCATACCATCCGCTCGGACGGTATCTCCTTGGGCGAGGTGCAGAATGTTCTGATCGAAGGCAACTATATTCACGACTTCGGCGGCGCCGCAGGTTCCGGTGATCATCGCGACATGATCCAGATTCAGCGTTCGAACGGGACAGGCAGCGACAATATCATCATCAGGAACAACGTTCTGGACATCGGTGCAGGGGACTACACCCAGGGGATCTGGGCAGGCGCAGACAAGGCGGTCTATTCCGATCCGACGCACTGGAACCACAACATCGTGATTGAAAACAACGTTCTGTACAACGCGCATGCCAACGGTATCGCGGTTCATATGATCGACGGCCTGACAATCAACAACAACACTCTGATCGCGGTGCCGACCCAGCAGACGGGTGGTGTGGCCACCCCCAAGATCATCGTCGGTGGCGGGTCGCAGAATGTCACCATCGAACAAAACGCCACGCCTTCGGTTGTGGGCTACAACGGCCAGTCGCACTGGTCGGTGCAGAACAACGCCATCATCCAGAACAATGATCCCTCCCAGCCGGGCTACTATGACACGCAGTTCGTGTACCACGCTACGTCCGCGACCGACGGCTACAACCAGTATGGCGTCGTGACGGGCAGTACGGTCGACCTGCTGGATGCAGGATCCAGCATCGTTGACGGGTATCCGATGGACATGGGCAGCTGGACCGGCGCTGCTCCGTCGAACGGAAGTGGTTCGGGAACGGTCTCTGCGCCAACGACCCCTGATACCGGCACGTCTGCGCCAGCGGATGGATCGGGATCGACGACCACACCCAACGACGATGCATCGACGCCGACCGCCCCTGATTCCGGTCTGTCCGCGCCCACGTCGCCGGATGCGGGAACTTCGGCACCCGTCGTTCCTGGCAATGGGTCCGCGGGATCTGGCGCGTCTACTGCGATGGTATTCGACGACTTTGTCCTAGACATCGCTGGGCTTCCGGGCAACGGGCAGGCCACGTTGAAGGACGATGCGCAGGTCGTTGACACGGCGAACGGCCCTGTCGTTCATTTCGATGGCCACAAGGACCAGCTGAAGATCGGCCGCCTGCAGCAGTTCGAAAATTCGGATCAGCTGGCATTCGCGGTGGAATTTGCCAGGGATGAGGCCGATGGCAGCGCGCAACGGCTGGTCTGGAATAAGGGTCACATCGGCCTCACGATCGTTGACGACGGGTTGAAAGCCCATGTCAGAAACAACGATGGCAAGTTCCACGAAGGCTTCTATGTCGCGGATCTTGGGCTGAATGATACTCAGGAACACGAGATCGTCGTGATGGCCGATCAGGTCGCTGATCGGCTGCAGGTGCTGGTTGACGGTCAGGTCGTCCTGGACAGAACGGACATCGATCTCGATTTTTCCGGAGGCCGCGAATGGGGCTGGGACATCGGCTTCAGCCACGGTCGCTATGCCGACGGTGACCTCGGCGGTTTCGCAATCGACGATGACGTTCAGTTTGTCGATCCGCTGGGTGGCAACGCGGGCGACTTTCTGGCCTGAGGCCGGGAAGACCTGACTGATTTAGTACAGGAGCGGGCAGGGTGGCGACCATTCTGCCCGCTTCGTGGTTTTTCAACCAATTCATTGCCAAGTCCTCTGTGGATTCGGCATATAGTCGTGGTTGAATTGAAAGTGTTTGTTCATGATTTTTTCGGATCGCCACAGGTTTGTCTTCATCCACATCCCGAAATGCGCCGGCACGTCGGTTCGTGTTGCGGTGATGCCGTACCATGATGCCGATGAGCGCTTTATCCGCACCATTGAGCGGCACCCCAGGTTCGGCGAGTTGGATTTTCGCCATCTTCCTTTGCACCTGCTGCGCGAAGTGGACCCTGAAGCCTTCGAAAAGCTGACGGTCTACGAAAGCTATGCGCTGATCCGAGACCCTTTTGAGCGCTTTCGCTCGGCGATGGCCCAAAGGGCCAAGATGTATCTGGGATGCGAACTCGCTCAGATGCCGGAAGACAGGATACGATCCGAGCTGCAGATCGTTCAGGACTATTTGCGGCAGGAACCTGACGTGATCGCGCCGGAGTTCATTCATTTCGCGCGCCAGTCGGATTTTGTACAGATTGGCGACGAGGTTCTCGTTCGCAACCTGTTCCCCGTTGAACGGCTGGATGATCTGGCGGAGGCACTGGCGCAACGTATCGGTCTGAAAACCCTTCCGGTGGGACATGCCAACAAGACCCAGGTATTTCGTCATCCCCAGTTGAAGAATCTGGCACGGGCCGGCAGTGCGGCGGCGCGGCGAATGCTGCCTGACCCGGTGCACGACGCCGTGCGCCGATCAGCGCGCCGTTTGCTGATGAAGCCAATCGTAACTGCCCCTCAGCCGGTCTTCGATTCCGCGCAGGTTCGGGACTTCGTGGCCAACCATTACAGCGCGGATGTTACCTTGCACCAAAAGGTCCGGCAGCGAATACGCCAATCCGCTTGACGCTCCGAGGCGGCGCTCAGGGCTGCGGTTCCATCACGCGGCTGCCGGTGCTCGCTTCGGCATCCCGCAGCAGCGCAAGCGCCTGTTCGATACGCTCCTCGCTCCAGTTCCAGCGCAGTTTCTGCACGGGCACCGCGCCGGTTTTCAGGGCCAGGGAGGTTTCTTCGATGTTGACGCTGTGAGTCACCGCATCATGCACCAGATGCGGCCCATAGCAGCTGATCTTGGGAATGTCGTCGAACGCGCGCCGGAACGTTCGGCTGGTCAGGCGCAGATAGTCCAGCATGACATGCGGCCAATAGTAGTTGTGCGGTTTCGATCGGCCGTCCCAATACTGGAAACTGGCCTGCTCCCAATAGGATACGACTATGCCGTCAGGCTCGGAGGCCAGAAACCAATTGGTCATAGAGCGGCGCATACCCGGCCAGATGAACCAGCGATCATTCTTTGTCCAAGTGAAAGCGAAGAACCCGCGCTGCGACGCAAACGGCAGCCAATTGTCGAGCGGCTGGAGGCAATAGGTCGTTGCGTCCACCCAAACTCCGCCAAATCGCCGCAAAAGGCGCAGGCGCAGAAGGTCCGCGTAGGACTGAACAGGCAACACCGTCGGATCGTGCTGCAGCTCGGCGACATCCGCCGCCGTGTTCGCGTCAAGAACACGAATGCTCCAGCCGGGATTGTGCC
>NZ_JBXWRZ010000057.1:0-15867 GCF_059613165.1 Ruegeria sp. BHSB172 | reverse complement strand
GCGACGCTACAAAACCGCCCTTCCCGCCTCAAGGCAGTTTGCTTTGACAGTGCCCAAGCGGATAATTTCCGGGCTGCTATGAAAGTATTTGAATGGATCACACTTGGGCATGGCCAGAGGCTACGAAACCGCCCTGCCCGCCTCAACCAAATTCCTTCTGACAACACCGGCGACCCTGTGTTTGGTGGGCGGCCCGGATCTTTCATGCCTCCCAGCAGGCCAATTCAGTGCGACGGCAACCAAAGCGCCAATTGTGGAAAAACAATAAGCAGAGCGACCAGAAGCAACGAGCAAAAGATAAACGGAAAGGCCGAGGTGTAAATCTCGCGCATGGTGGTTCCCTCAGGAGCCACGCCTTTCATTACGAACAAGAGTAACCCGAAGGGCGGAGTGGTAAAGCTGATCTCGAGTGACAGGAGCATGATCAGCGCGAACCAGATCGGGTCAAACCCAAGCGTTTGTGCAAGGGGAAATAAGATCGGAACGGTCAGGAGCATGATCGAGATCTGTTCCATGAACATTCCAAGCAGCAAGAGCACGGCAAACATTACCAGAAGCATCGGCAAGGGCGAGAGGTCGAAGCTTGTTGCCCAGGTCACGAGCCCCGTGGAAGCGCCTGAAAAGGCCAGAAGCTGGCTGAACGTGGCCGAGCCGAAGACGATGAGATAGGCCATGATCGTGACCCGAAGTGCGCCGATAACCGATTTCTTCATCGCCTCCCATGTCAGGCAGCGAAAGATCGCTGCTAGGATCAGGACACCGAGCGCGCCGAAGGCCGCGGCCTCGGAGGGGGTGACGAAGCCTTTGATCATCAGCGCGATGATGATGACCATGACGCCGACCATCGGGATCACTTCGCGTAGCAGCAAGCCCATTTTGGACAGGAACGACATCGGTTCCACATCATAGGCAGGGGCGGCTGTCGGGTCGATCTGGGTTTGCAGCCAGATCGTTGCGATATAAAACCCAGAAAGGATCAAGCCGGGGATCACGCCCGAGATCAGAAGGGCGGCCACGTCAATCTGTGCCAAGGTCGCCAAAAGCACGGCGAGTGCGGAGGGCGGGATGATAATCGCAAGACCGCCTGTGCCCAGGATCGGACCGATGCTCATGTGCGATTTGTAGCCCCGGCGGCTCATCTCAGGCACCATCAGTGAGCCAAGAAGTGCGGTCGATCCCATAGACGAACCCGAAAGCGTGGAAAACGCTGTGCCGCCCAGAACTGTGACATAGCTAAGACGCCCGGGCAGACGGCCAAGCAGCTTGTCGATTGCGGTGAACATGCGCCCGCCGAGGCCCGTGTGAAAGAAAATCTCGCCCATTAGCAGGAACAACGGAATGGGCATCAGCGCGTATTTGGTGAGCGAGCCGAGTCCGTTGTTCAACAGTTGTGTCACCCCGCGTTCACCGCCCATGAAGACCCACGCGCCGACGATATTTGCGGCCAGAAAGGCCACCGCGATCGGCATGCCGATCGCCATGAGAAACATGATCGTGCCAAGCAGCAGGGCCAGCGCCTCGAACCATTCCATTATTCGTGTATCCCTGCTTCGCCGCTGTGCATCAGCTCCGATCCAAAGATGAAGCGCGAGAATTCAATGGCCATCAGTCCGAACGACAGCGGAAACGCGATGGTCAAAAGCCAGCGCGGGAAATAGTAGGCACGGGTATCGAAATCGCCCCGTTCGATATTGGTCATCACCAGCTCGATCCCCTTCCACGTCAGGATCGCGCAAACCAGCACACAGGCCGCGGCGACGGCGCGGCTCAGCAGGTGACGCGGGCCTTCGGGCAAGGCAGCGGTCAGCAATTCGATATGCACGTGGCCTTTTTCGCGGACAAGCCACGGTGCGCCGAGCATCGTCATGTAAAGCAGGCCGTATTCAGCCGAGGTAAAGAGCCACGCGAAAGGTTGCAGCCCGAGGTTCCGCATCAAAACGGAGGCAATGACCGACACCATGATCCACACCAGCATGAGACCGGAAATGACCGCCATTCCATAAAGCAGCGCCTTGTACGTTGTGTTGATCATCGCCTGGCTCCGTAAAGACAAGCAGGCCCGCCCGGAGGGCGAGCCTGCAAAGGCGCTTACTTGGCCGCGTCGAGATCGTAGAACAGCTCGATCAGGCGGTCATAGTTGGCTGTGCCACCGGGTTGACCAGCCATGACTTCCTTCATGCGTTCCCATGTCTTTTCACGAGCAGCGGCGAGGTAGTTGGCCTTGGCCTCACCTTCCAGCGAGACAACCTTCATTCCCGACGCCTCGAGCGCGGCAAAGTCTTCGTCGCGCTTGGCGCGCAGCGCTTCGACGCTGTCTTTCTCGTGCTGGATTGCAACATCCTGAAGGATTTTCCGCGCCTCGTCGGACAGCGAATTCCACTTTTCGAGGTTCACGATCACGCCAAGGTCGGTCGAGAAGAAGCACGGCTCGATCCGGTAGTTCAGGAACTCGTTCCACTTGAGATCGATCAGGCCGATCTGGGTCCAGCCGGTAGCATCAACGACACCACGCTGCAGCGCGGAATAGACTTCGCCGGTGGGCAGGTCGATCACCTGCGCGCCCAGGTAGTTGGTGAAGAACGCGTTGTAGACGTTGTTGCCGCGCAGCTTGAGGCCTTCGACTTCAAGGTTGCCATTGGCGTCGAACTTGGGCTCGTCGCGCGTCCAGAGATTGTAGCACACGCCACTGTCGAACCAGCCAAGGTATTTCAGGCCCATCTTCTCTTGGTGGATCTGGTCGATCAGCTCGATGCCGCCATTCATGCGGGTTTCGACCGCTGTCAGGTTCGACGCCACCATGGCATCCTTCTCGGGCAGCGCGCCGCCGTAGAACGAGCCGGGGGTATAGACCATGTCGACGACCCCGTCGCGCACCGCGTCGGGTTGCTGGAACATGCCGATCGCCTCGGGGCCACCGCGCACGTCGATCCGGACCACGCCCTTGCCGGCCTCGTTGACCTTGTCGACGAAGCTCAGGAAGCTTTTCGTGTAGATCAGCGTTTCGGGGAAAGCATGCACAGCCGAGAGGGTCTCTTCGGCCTTTAGCGTTCCCGCCACCAGCGTGGCCCCTGCAAGCAGGCTTGCCATGAGTTTCATTTGCATCGTGTCGTCCTCCACTGTTTTGGGGCGTCGGCCCCGTTTGTCTGGCCCTCCCGGGGCCGTGGCTGCCGCTTCGTGCGGCTGTTTTCAATCCACCTCTGTGGGCCATGCCCAAGCGGCGTTTTGACTGCGAAGATTCTTGAACGCAGCGATCGCTGCACCGTGGTTGCGGGTGAGATCGATGTCGTCCCACCCGTTGACAAGTTTCATCGCCCAGCTGTCATCGAGCGAAAAGCGCACCTCGAGCGCATCGAGTGCGACGCTGCGGCTTTCGATATCGATTGCAATATCTTGCGGACCATGTGCCAGCGCGGCTTCGAGTGCGGCATGGCTGTCGTCGTCGACGACTGCGGGCAGTACCCCGTTGTTGATGGCGTTTGCGGCAAAGATATCGCCAAAGCTGGGGGCAATGACCGCGCGGAAACCTGCATCTATGAGGGCGTAGACCGCCGCTTCGCGCGACGATCCGCTGCCAAAATTCCGCCCTGCGACAAGCACGGTAGCGCCGGGATGGATGTTGAGCGGAAAATCCGCGCGCATCGCTCCTGTGGCATCGCGGCGCATGTCATGCAGAAGGTAAGGGCCATAGCCCTCGTCCCGCGGGACCGACATGAAGCGCGCCGGGATCAACTGGTCGGTGTCGATATTCGCGACCGGCAGGCCAAGCGCCGTGCCCTTTAATGTGCGCCACCCCGCCATCAGATGGCCCGCCCCTCTAGAAGCGGGCGCACATCAGTCAGCGTGCCGGTCACGGCGGCTGCAGCGACCATGGCCGGGCTCATAAGGTGGGTGCGCGCGCCACGTCCCTGACGGCCCTTGAAATTGCGGTTCGTGGAGGATGCGCAACGCTTGCCTTGGGCGACCAGATCGCCGTTCATGCCCACGCACATTGAACAGCCTGAGGCGACCCAATCAAGGCCCGCTTCTGTAAAGACGCGGTCAAGGCCCTCGGCCTCGGCCTGAGCCTTGACCTGAGCAGAGCCCGGCGAAATGAGGCCCGGAACCCTCGCTTTGCGACCGCGGAGCACGGCTGCGGCGGCGCGCAGATCTTCGATCCTTCCGTTGGTACAGGAGCCGATGAACACCTGATCGACCGGCGTGCCTTCCAGCTTGTCACCTGCCTTCAGCCCCATGTAGTCAAGCGCCGCGCGGGCCGCCTCGGCCTTGTCAGACGGCACTTCGGCGGGGTCGGGGATGACGGCGCCAATCGGAAGCGCCTGTTCCGGGCTGGTGCCCCATGTGACGGTTGGCGAGATCTCGGCGGCGTCGAGCGTGACCTCGCGGTCAAAGCGCGCACCCTCGTCACTTGATAGCGAGGCCCAATCAGCACAGGCCGCTTCCCAATCCGCCCCCTTGGGTGCGAAACGGCGCCCGTCCAGATACGCGAACGTCGTCTCGTCCGGCGCCACCATGCCGAAACGCGCGCCGCCTTCGATCGATAGGTTGCACAGGGTCATCCGCCCCTCCATCGAAAGCGCACGAATGGCGCTTCCGGCGTATTCCACGGCATGCCCTTGCGCGCCCCCGGTGCCCAGTTTGGCGATCCACCCAAGCGCGATATCCTTGGCCGTCACACCCGCACCAAGCGTGCCACCAACGGTGATGCGCATCGATTTGGGTTTGCGCTGCCAGACCGTTTGGGTGGCGAGGATATGCGCCACCTCGGTCGCGCCCACACCAAAAGCCAGCGCGCCGAAGGCGCCATGCGTCGACGTATGGCTATCGCCGCAATTGATCAGTAGACCCGGCAGGGTCAGCCCCTCTTCGGGGCCCACCACATGCACGATGCCCTGATGCGGATCATCCAGATCATAGAGCCGCACCCCATGGGTGGCGGCATTGCTGCGCAGCGTGTCGATCATGCGGGCGATCTGGGGGTCGGTGATGCGCGACCGGCCCCGCGTGGGCGCATAGTGATCAACCACGGCGAAGGTTAACGACGGTTCGGCCACCGATAGGCCGCGTTCGCGGATCTTGGCAAAGGCATGGTGCGAGCCTTCGTGCACCAGATGCCGATCGACCCAAAGCAGGGAAACGCCATCGTCGCGCTGCAACACCTCATGCGCGGCCCAAAGCTTGTCGAGCATGGTTTGCGGGGAACGCATCAGCGCTCTCCCTTGCTCAGGCCAATGGCAGGCTCCCAGTGACGTGCCGTGCCCTGACCGACGCGTGTCAGTGGCATTTCAAGGCTAAACATATCGGGGCGGTAAAGCCCCGAGAGGTATTCAACGCCGTTGCCCTCCACGTCGCGCACGACCCGGCGCAGTGACAACAGGGCTGATCCCACAGCCACGTCCAGCGCCTCGGCCACATCGGGACCGGCGAGGGTCGCGCTAACCGATTGATGCGCCTCCTTGATCTGCACGCCGCTGCGTTCGAGCAGCTTGAACAGCGGTGTGGTCGCAAGGTCGTTCTCGGAATAGTTCTGGGCGATCCGGGCAGGAACATAGGTCGTCAGGTGGGAAAAAGGCACGTCCCCCGCCAGCCGCACACGCGTGGCGATCTGGACCTTGCTGTCGCCGTTCAACCCCATCGCCGAGGCCACGAAATCGGGCGCGCTGCCATAGGAAAACGACAATAGCCGTGCCGTGGTCTGCTGGCCCATCTCGACAAGTTGCGGCATCAGCGTGTTGAAATCCATCGCGGCGCGTTGGCCGCTGGCGTGGCGCGCACGTACCTTGGTGCCGCTTCCGGCGTGTCGCTCGATCAACCCGCTCTGGGCCAAGGCATTGAGCGCGCGGCGCACCGTCACGCGGCTGACCCCGAAGGATTCGGCAAGCTTCTGTTCGCCAGGCAGGCTTTCGCCGTCGCGCAGATTGCCGCCGGTAATCTGATCGCGTAGCGACAGATAGACGTGTCGGGCCTTCACCCCTTCCGGCAGTATCTGAACGGTTTCGGCCTGCACTTGTGATTCCCCCAACTCTGCGCCGTAGAAGGTAAATGTGTTCCCTTCAAAAGCAAGTATTAGTATTCTAGATGTGCAAAATTTCTTTCTGGAAAGATACAATATATGTATTACAGATAATACAGGTTACCCGGGGAGAAGGTCATGCCAATTGTCGAACTTCATGTTTTGGAAGGTTATGATGCTAAAGAGAAGCAGCGCCTTGGGCAGGCCCTGACGGACGCGGTGCGCTTCGTCGTGCCCGCCGCGTCCGACCTTGTGACGGTGATGATCCACGACATGCCGCCAGACAATTATTATCGCGGTCGCGCAACGCGCAGCCCCGCACCGGCTCGGCCCGATCCCGCGCGAGTCGTCAAGGATTACCTTGCCGCAATGGAAGCGCGCGACTTGGAAAAGGCGCGCTCCTTTCTCGGCGACGGCTTTGCCATGACCTTCCCGGGCACCGCGCCCATGCGCAAGCTTGACGAGCTGATCGAATGGTCCAAACCGCGCTACAGGTCTGTCACCAAAGCCTATGACGGTTTTGACGCGATGCAGAGCGCGGGTGACGCAGCCATCGTCTATTGCCGCGGCACGTTGCGGGGCGAATACCACGACGGCGGCACCTTTGACGGCATCCGCTTTGTCGACCGGTTCGAAATCACCGGCGGCAAGATCACCAAGCAGGATGTATGGAACGACATGGCCGAAGTGAGGGCGAAGTCATGAGCGAGATCGACCCCATTACCCTGTCGGTTCTTGCCGGCCGGATGGAACAGATCGCGGACGAAATGGACGCGACGCTTTTCCGCGCCGCCTTCAACCCGATCATCGCCGAGGCGCATGATGCCAGCCACGGGCTTTATCACGCCGCGTCGGGCGATACGCTGGTGCAGGGCAAATCCGGCCTGCCGATTTTCGTGGGCGTGATGTCATTTGCCGTGAAAGCCGTGATCGAAAAGGCCGCCAGGGACGGCGATCTTGAAGATGGCGATATCTATATCTTCAACGATGCCCATATCGGCGGCACGCACCTCAGCGACATGCGTCTGGTCCGGCCCTATTTTCGTAATGGTAAACTGTTTTGCTATCTTGCCTCGGTCGGTCACTGGCATGACGTGGGCGGCGCGGTGCCGGGCAACTACAACCCGGCAGCGACGGATGTGTTTCAAGAGGCCTTCAACCTGCCGCCCGTGAAACTGGCCCGCAAGGGCGAGATCAACCAGGACATCATCGACATCCTGTTGCGCAACACCCGCCTGCCGCAATCGGCCATGGGCGATCTGAACGGCCAGCTTGGCGCGCTGGATCTGGGCGTCAAGCGGATGGACGAGTTGCTGGATGAATATGGCAGCGAAACGATCACCGCCGCGCTGGACGCTCTTGGCCATCGTGCCGAGGCGCTGATGCGGTCTGAACTGACCGATCTCCCCAATGGTCGGTGGGAGGCCGAGGATTATCTCGACAACGACGGGATCACCGACGAACCGCTGAAGATCAAGATCGCGCTGGAGATCAAAGACGATCAGATGACGCTGGATTTCACGGGGTCATCGCCGCAATGCGCAGGCCCGGTGAATATTGCCCTGCCAACGACCGTGGCAACCGCCTATGTCGCGATCAAGCATGTGTTTCCGGCCCTGCCTGCCAATGCTGGCGTGATGCGTCCCATCGAAGTGTTCGTGCCCGAAGGCAGCCTTTTGGCGGCGCAATTCCCGGCCCCCACCGGTGGCTATACCGAAACCATCCTGCGCATGATCGACGTGGTCTTTTCCGCCTTTGCGCAGGCCGCGCCCGACCGGGTTGTCGCCAATGCCTATGGCACGATCAATGCGCTCTCCATCGCGGGCAAGCGCAAGAACGGGCAGCCTTGGGTGATGTTCTCATTCTATGGCGGCGGTCATGGCGGCTCGATCGAGACGGACGGGCTCAACCATGGCAACGCGCCGATTTCCACCGCGACGATTCCGCCGATGGAAATCCTGGAGGCCGCCTATCCGGTGATGTTCCGCAAATGGGCGCTTAGGCCCGACAGCGCAGGCACAGGCACGCATCGCGGCGGTCTGGGCGCGGTCTACGAGATCGAAGTGCTGGAGGAAAACGGCGCCGAGGCGTTCCTGTTCGGCGAACGCGGGCGGTTTGCCCCCAAGGGGATCGCGGGCGGCGGCGACGCGGCGCTGAACGCGTTCCAGTATGAGCAGGACGACGGCTGGCACAGCCCGCCGCTGGCCTCGAAGATGCGGGGGATCAGGCTCAAGGCCGGGCAGGCCGTGCGGCTGGAAACACCGGGTGGCGGTGGGTATGGCGCGGCGTCCGAACGCCCGCCTGCTGCCGTGGCCCGCGACGTGGCGCGCGGGCTGGTCAGCGCGGCCCAGGCGGTTGCGACTTATGGCACGAAATGGCGGGAGTACACGGCATGAGCAACCGCATGATCGGTGTCGATGTCGGCGGCACATTCACGGATGTCTTTGTTCTGAACGAGACCGAAGGCACTGCCAGTGTCGCCAAGGTTCCGACAACACGGCCTGACCAGTCGGGCGGCTTTCTCGATGGGATCAGGCGCGAGGTTCAGGACCTGTCGGAGATCTCCGTGGTGGTGCACGGCACGACGGCAGGCACCAATGCACTGCTGGAACGCAAGGGCGCGATAACCGGGGTAATATGCACCGAGGGCCTGCGCGACGTGTTGGAAATGCGCCGCCGCGACAGGCCGCGCACATGGGGCCTGCGAGGCGATTTCGAACCGGTGGTGGATCGCCGCAACCGGCTGGAAGTGCCCGAGCGCACGCTGGCCGACGGCACGATCCGCACGCCCGTGGACCTTGACGCCGTGCGCGCCGCCGCCAAGGTGTTGCAGGATCAGGGCTGCGAAGGCGTGGCGGTCCTGTTTGCCAATTCCTATGCCAACACCGCCAACGAAGACGCAGCCGTCGCCGCGCTGCGCGAGGTCTGGCACAACGAGCATGTCTCGGCCTCGTCCGAGATCCTGCCCGAGATCCGCGAATTCGAACGCTTCTCGACCACCGCGCTCAATGCCTATTTGCAGCCCGAGGTGTCGGGCTATCTGAGACGGCTGGAAAACGCCCTCAAGGCGGGCGGGTTCGATGGCGAGTTCATGATCGTGCAGTCGAATGGCGGCGTCATGGCGGTGGATACCGCTTGCCGTCTGCCGGTGCGCACGGCGCTGTCCGGCCCCGCGGCGGGGGTGATCGCGGCGGGCTATATTGCCGGCTCGGCGGGATTCGAGAATGTCATCACCGGCGACATGGGCGGGACCAGCTTTGATGTCTCGCTGATCGCAGGGGGGCAGTCGATGCTGTCGCCGCAGACCTCGATCGATTTCGGCATGGTGGTGCGCAATCCGATGATCGAGATCACCACCATCGGCGCGGGCGGCGGCTCCATCGCCTGGGTGGACAAGGGCGGGCTGTTGAACATCGGCCCGGAAAGCGCGGGCAGCAATCCGGGGCCGGTGGCCTATGGCCTCGGGAATACCCGCCCGACCGTGACCGACGCCAACGTGGTGCTGGGCCGGATCGATCCGGACAACCCCATCGGCGGCAAGCTGGAACGGCTGGATGTGGACGCGGCAGGCAGCGCGATAGACGAGCATGTGGGCGGTCCGCTGGGCCTCTCCACGGTTCAGGCCGCCGAGGCGATCCTCAAGGTTGCCAACAGCCGTATGGCGGGCGCTATCCGCCTTGTCAGTATCGAGCGCGGCTATGACCCCAAGCGGTTTGCCTTCATGCCGTTCGGCGGTGGCGGCGCGCTGCATGCGGGGGCGATGCTGGCCGAGGTGGGCATCGCGCGTGCCATCGTGCCGCGCTATCCTGGTGTAACATCGGCCATGGGCTGCGTGATTGCGGACATGCGGCAGGATTTCGTGCAGACGATCAATTCTCTGGTCGGCACTCTGGATGAGGCGGCCTTGGGCGACTTCATGCAGGATCACGCCAATCACGGCATGGCGCTCTTGGATGCAGCGCGCACCAGTTTCGAGGCCCGCCAACTGAGTTTCGAGCTGGACATGGCCTATGTCGGGCAAACCCATACCGTGTCGGTGCCGCTGAATGTGAAAGCGCAGGGCGGCAAGGTGACCCCGCCAACACGCGCCGAGATTGAAGAGGCGTTTGACGCCGCTTATCGCGCCACCTTCGGCCGGCTGTTGCAAAACGGTGTCAGGCGCATCCTGAACCTGCGCAGCGCGGTGACAGGCATTCGCCCCAAATTCGACCTGAGCGCCTTGGCCCCGTCCAGCGATGGCGCGTCCGAGCCGATTGCCCAGCGTCGGGTGCATTTCGCCGACAGCTGGCATGACACGGCGATCTATGACCGCCTGGCCCTTCCGGTGGGAACCGTCATCAAGGGGCCTGCGATCCTGACGCAGCCCGATACGACGGTTCTGATCGAACCTGACTTGCAAGGTCGTGTCGATCCGTTTGGCAATACCATCATCGAGCCTCGGGAGGACGCATCATGAGCAATCCAGCAACATGGGACATTGCGCGCACGGCGCTTCTGACGATTGATTTGCAGAACGATTTCATCCACCCCAAGGGCGCCTATCGCCGGGCCGGGCAAGGCGCGGACAGCATCGCCGCCCTGCCAGACCGCATCGCCCCGCTGGCGCGGGCCATTCAGGCCAGGGGCGGGCGGTATTTCTCGGCCCAGTTCACACTGGTGCCGGACAAGGATGGCGAACCTCTGATTGCGCCGCATCTCAAAGAGCTGCGCCCGTTCCTCGGCAAAGGCGATTTCGCCCCCGGCAGTTTCGGGCACACGCTCGTGGACATACTCCAGCCCGCGGATTTCGTGATCGAGAAGGTCGCCTATTCCGCCTTTTACCAGACAAGGCTGGAATACCTGATGCGCGCGGTGGGGATCGAGCATTTGATCGTCGGCGGCATCGTCACCAATGGCGGTGTCGCCTCGACGCTGCGTGACGCGCATCTGCGCAACATCGAAACCGTCATGCTGACCGATGGCTGCGCCGCGTTCCGGCAAGAGGTGCATGATGCTACGCGGTTGTCGTTGGGAACGGTCACCCATCAGATGAGCTGTGCCGAGGCGCTGAGCCTGATCGAGGCTGCGTCATGAGCCTACGCGCACGTCTTCAGAAAAAGGAAATCTTGGCCGCTCCCGGTGTCTATGACGGGCTGACGGCCTCGCTCGCCGAAGCGGCAGGATTCGAGGCGCTTTATCTCAGTGGCGCGGCCGTGGCCTATACCCGGCTGGGCCGGCCAGACATTGGCCTGACCACCGCGTCCGAGATGGCCGATACCATGACGCTGATCGCCGACCGCACATCATTGCCGGTGATCATCGACGCCGATACGGGCTTTGGCAACGCGCTCAACGCCCAGCGCACCATGCGGCTTTATGAACGCGCCGGCGCCTCGGCCCTGCAGGTGGAGGACCAGACCTATCCCAAACGCTGCGGCCATCTGGCGGACAAGTCGTTGATCCCGGCCACGGAAATGGTGGGCAAGATTGCCGCGATGGCCGATGCGCGCGCTTCGCAAGAAACGCTGATCATCGCCCGCACCGATGCGGTTGCCGTTGAAGGTTTTGCCGCCGCCGAAGACCGGGCCGAGGCCTATCTTGAAGCGGGTGCCGACGTACTCTTTATCGAGGCTCCGCAAACCCGCACCCAGTTGGAACAGGTCGCGACGCGCTTTGCGGAGCGCGTGCCGCTGCTGGCCAATATGGTCGAAGGTGGCGCCACCCCGATCACCAACGCGGCTGACCTTGAAAACCTCGGCTTTTCCATCGTCATCTTTCCCGGCGGGATCGTTCGCGCGCTGGCACGCACCGCGCAGGACTATTACCAGAGCCTTTTCAGCAACGGTTCGAACAAGCCGTTTGCCGACCGGATGTTCGATTTCGGCGGGCTGAACGACGTGCTTGGGACCGCGGAAATGCTCAAAAAGGGTGCACTCTATGACGGCGCCGACAGTTGAAACTCCCCCGGCGGGCTATGACCTTGAGGTCGAAACGCTCATCATCGGTGCAGGTGCCTGCGGGTTGATTGCGGCGCTATCGGCACAAGAAGTCGGACAAGAGGTTCTGGTGATCGAGGCCGATGAGGTTCCCTCCGGGTCCACTGCGTTGTCGGCGGGCCTGATTCCGGCGGCGGGCACGGCGTTGCAACACGAGGCGGGTATCGAGGACAGCCCCGCCCGGCTCTCCGCCGATATTCAAGCCAAGGCTCATGGTGAGAACGACCAGGCGCTGGTCGATCTTCTGGCGCAGAATGCCGCCCCAGTGATCGACTGGCTGACACAGGTGCATGGTCTGCCGTTCTCTGTGGTCGATGATTTCGACTACCCCGGCCACTCGGTCCGCCGCATGCACGGACTGCCGACGCGCTCCGGGGCTGAACTGATCGACGCGCTGCGCAGCACCGCAGAACGCGCGGGCATCGACATTGTCTGCGAACGCCGCGCCGAGACGCTGTTCTTTGAGGATGGTCTGGTTCACGGGATCGCCGCGCGCCGCCCCGATGGCAGTGTGGAAACCATTGGCTGCAAGCGCCTGATCCTTGCCTGCAACGGCTATGGCGGCAACCGTGAACTGGTCGCGCGCTATATGCCCGAGATCGAGGCGGGGCTGTGGTTCGGCCATGACGGCAACCGGGGCGAGGCGGTGCTTTGGGGTGACAAGATCGGGGCAGCGACCGAGCATCTTGGTGCCTATCAAGGCCATGGCAATGTCGCCCATCCTCATGGCATCCTCATCACCTGGGCCACGATCACCGAAGGTGGGGTGCAAGTGAACCGCGAAGGCAACCGCTTCTGGAACGAGGCACAGGGCTATTCCGAGGCCGCCCGTGCCGTGCTGTCGCAACCCGGCGGCGAGGCCGTCGCCATCTTCGATGCCCGGATCGCCGACGTCGCGCGGCAATTCGAAGATTTTAAACGTGCCGAAGCACAAGGTGCGATCAAGAGCGCCGACACGCTGAGCGGGTTGGCCATTGCGCTTGGGCTTCCTGCCGATGCGCTTGTCAGAACCATCGCAAGCATTCCGTTGGGCGGCACGGATGGTTTCGGTCGCAGCTTCGGCGCAACCGGCCTTGCTCCGCCCTATTGCGGCGTGCGAGTGACAGGGGCGCTTTTTCATACACAGGGTGGCCTGCGTGTGGACGAAATGGCGCGTGTTCTCACCCGCGAGGGTGTGCCGATTGCAAATCTCTACGCCGGCGGCGGGGCAGCCTGCGGTGTGTCGGGCCGCGGGGACAGCGGCTATCTTTCCGGAAACGGCTTACTGGCCGCGGCCGTCCTGGGGCGCATCGCCGGAACCCCCGCGATAACCCAAAGGACAAGCACCTCGCCTTCGTGATAAACAGCGCGCCACATGTAGTGACGTTCGCCGTTGATCTTCACGAAAACCTAGTCGACATGCCACTGCCATTGCCGCCCGGATCGCAGTCTTTCCGCCCGCCGACGCCGGATTTCTGACGCGAACATCGGACCAAATCTGTTCCACCAGAAACGGATCGTCTCGTGACTTACATCAATACCGCGCTCGTGCAGCAGATCTTCGACATTCCGCAGCGACAAAGGGAAACGAACGTACATCATGACCGCCAAGCGGATAATTTCCGGGCTGCTATGAAAGTATTTGAATGGATCACACTTGGGAATGGCCAGAGGCTACGAAACCGCCCTGCCCGCCTCAACCAAATTCCTTCTGACAACACCTTTCGAGGACGATCAGTAGTCTTTATGCCATAATTGAGCCTCGAATGCGGGTTGTCCGAGGAGGAGGAGAGCAATGCACAATCAACTAAACGAGCACCGTCGGATGCTGTTTCAAGCGTACCGCAGGTTTCTTGCAGCCGATCGTGCGTGGCAAGTCGCGCAGTCTGCGGCACTGGCATGGTTACCAGCCGGCATGACGGAAAAAACAGCACTGATCGGCAATCCCGGCTCGCGCATGCGGCAGCTCTATCAAAAGCGAAACCGTGCGCTCGCCCGGCTTGAATTGACCAGGGCAGAGTTCAAAAAGGCTCAGCTGCGATTGAGTAGGCGATCAGGCATGGTTGTGCGACTGATAGCGGCCGGATAGGCGAAGGGTTTTTTTCTTATCCTCCTGTGCGCCACGTTACAGCAAGCTAGGCGCGTGTTCGGTATCGAGAGGACTGCACCACAAGCACTGTCAGCAAGGGCACTGCGACCGAAATAATCCCTACGACGATCAGCAAGTATCCTAGTTCGGAGTAATCGGCCGACGAAGTCCGTACTCCCGTAGCCGGGTTAACGGCCTCACGTGTAACCAGAAAAATCTTGTTGAGGTACTTCGTACCCAGGCTGCTGGCTGAAAGCGCCATATTCGTGAAAGACGCCATGACTGCAAAGAATGTTGCCTTGAGATCGGGTGGCGCGTTGCGCGCGATCCAGGCCAGCATCGGCACCATCGCGATCTGCGCCAGCGGCGACTCGATCGCGGTATCCAGAATGGCGATGAACCGCGCGTCGACGACTCCACCGGTATGCGCCGCGGTCCATTCCTGGATCCCATAATAAAGACCGATATTTGGCAATGACAGGATACCGGATGCGATCGTCAGCAGGACGATGATATAGGCGATCGACCGGTTCGCCATCATGGGGCGCAACACGATCAACCCCAGTAAGGCCAGCAGCGAGGTGATCAGTGAAAGGATCGAAAGGAACCGCTCGTCGAACTCGAGCACGTCGATTTCGAACCATATCTGCCCCGGCCCGGGCAGCGGCACGGCCCGGAACACGAAAATGATCGCTGCTGTTCCGATCAGGGCGCGCGCGGCATCGGGGCGAAGTTCCTGAAGAAGCTGCCTCATCAGGAACAGGATCACGGTCATCGAAGTCACAAAAACGATCTCTTGCGCGTAGATGAGGTCCGACGTGCCCAACCAGATACTCAGGACGACGAAGGTCAGGCCACCCCCCAGGATTTGCCAGTTGACGTGCGTCACCGCGTCCGGGCGCCTTTGGGCCACCCCTTGTTCAGCGCGGCGATGCTGCACGATCATGTGCAGCACCACGCCACTGACCGAAATCACGGGGATGGCAAGGGCGATCAGGTAAACACGGCCATACAGATCAAGTCGCGCGTCTTGTGGCAGGTCTTCTGCCCCCGAAAACATCCAGATATTCACGGCGGCTACTGCGACAAGGCCCGATATGATAGCAACGCGGCCCAGCGTCTGCATCGTCGTATGCATGGCGCGCGCCTGCCCCTCGTCGAAAGGTTGGCCCGCTTCGTTAAGGGCGGGCACGGCTTCGACCGTCATGGCATCGGCGACGACGTCCTGGATTGCATAGCCCGCCGGCGCAAGCAGAACGGCGATGACATACCATTCACTCAGCGGAAGCAACGCACGCATTTCATCCGGCCGCGAAACGATGCCATACATGATCAGCAGCGACAGCGTTATCAAACCCGCGCCGAAAAGGATAAGCAGCGCTTTCCACCGCCAGAATATGTCAACCAAATGCCCCATTGGCATCTTCAACACCCATGGCAACCCGGCCCAGAATGCCAGTCCGGCCACGAATTCCGCCGAGAGCGAAAGGTACTCCTTGAGAAAGAACGCCCCCACGACCGAGGTCAGACCGGATACACCCGCCGCGAAATAAACCATCAGAGGCGGCAGGTAGGACCAGCGCATCTGTTGCGCGGGGTCTACAAAGACGCGGTAAAAAGCACCTTTGTGTTCTGAACTTCTGTCATCTTCTTGTGATGGCATCAGGCTTTTTCCATGCGAGGCTTGTTTGTGTACGGGATCGAGCTTCTCAAGCATTCTGATCCCACACCCGCAGTTTTCAGACCACATAGGTCCGCAAGGCACTGTCAAAGCAAACTGACTTGAGGCGGGAAGGGCGGTTTTGTAGCGTCGA
>NZ_JBXWRZ010000056.1:0-17638 GCF_059613165.1 Ruegeria sp. BHSB172 | reverse complement strand
CCTGGACAACCGGTATTTCATCCAGAAGGTTCTGTCCGACGGAACCAGCGCCGATGACGCTCTTGCCAACCGCCTTGCCGACAGCCGGTACCGCGAGTTTTCAGAGGCGTTCGGACTGGGGCCAGGTGAGGTGAAAAAAACGGTCCTGATCACGGATATGGAGCAAATCGCCCAGAGAGGCATCGTGTCCCGGTTCGAAACCTCGGTGGGTGAAACGGACGATTCCATGCGGATCGCGCTTTTCGCACAGCATGCCTTGCAGGACCTCGCGTCGCAGTCGGGAAGCGAAACAAAGAAATGGTACGACTTGATGAGTTTGCCGCCGTTGCGCAGCATGATGGAAACCGCGCTGGGGTTGCCATCAAGTTTCGGGCAGCTGGATATCGACAAGCAACTGGAGATTTTCCGGGACAAACTGTCGGGTTTGACCGGGTCCGGTGACCTGTCGCAGTTCTCCTCGGACGCGGCGGTGGAAACCCTGACCGACACCTATCTGGCGCGCCGTCAGATCGCCGATCTGCAAAGCACGATTTCGCCGGCGCAAACGGCTTTGATCTTGCTGGGCGGATCGGCGTGACCCGGTTTCGGGGTCGCTGCTGGCCAGCCGGAGGCGGGTCAGTTGCGTCCCTTGCGGATGCTTCTGACGCCGCGCTGTACAAGCCGGCTCAACCGCCAAGGAGACCTTCGGCCGGAGTATGCAGGGCAAAGCAGGTGACGGGGCGCGAGACATTGTGGAGCTTGAGCGGCCCCAGCGGCACGACGTCGGCGCATTCGGGTGCGATGTCCTCTGACACGAGGATGCGGTGGCCATTGGTTTTGCCCAATTCTCCCAGCCGAGCGGCGATGTTCGCGGCCCGGCCGATGACGGTGAAATCCAGCCGCTCGCGCGAGCCGACATTGCCGTAGGTGACCCGACCATAGGCGATGCCGATCGAGCAGTCGCAATGATGGTCAGCATCGGATGCCTTCAGTTCGGCCAATTGCTCGACGATCTTGATGGCGCTGCGTTGTGCGTTTGACCGCGCCCGTGCAGGTTCGTCTCCGGCGGGAAAGACCGCAAGCACGGCGTCGCCGATGAATTTCAGAACCTCGCCGCCATTTGCATGCACGATCCCCGAGACGGTTTCGAAGAACGCGTTAAGCAAGGTGATGTAGGCCGACCGTCCCAGTTTTTCCTCGAGACTGGTTGAATTGCGCAGGTCGCAGAACATTATCGCGGCATCGATGTCATCGCCGTCACCGCGCCGGATGTCGCCGCCCAGAACACGGGCGCCCGTGCGCTTGCCCACATAGGTCTCGAGCAGGGCCTGGGCGTTTTCGCGCTGGGTGAAGACCTCGTAGAAACGGGCGATGACGGAGGCGCATTCAAAGACCAGTCCGAGGTTCTCGGTCGTGAACCCATCCGGGTGGTCGCAGGTCAGGGTCAGGACATTTATGCGACCATCCGAGAACGGCAGGGGCATGGCGACATAATCCGTGCCGCCCTTGGCGCGCAGGTCTTCCATGATCGGGAAGCTGTGGCGCGGGTTGGCATCGGTCAACCGCTGCCGGACGCCACCCAGACCGTTCGACACATGCCGCAGCGGGCTGTTGATGAAGGCCGGGTGGTCATGGATTTCATAGGTGGGAACATTGGTCGAAATCTCTTCGGCGCCCTTCTCCCAGATATAGTGTTTGCCGGCGATCAGCGGGTGCAGCGACCAGACCAGTACGCTGAGTCTTTGGATTGCGATTCCATGCTGCTGCATGTTCTCGGCCAGCGCCTTGGTGAAGGCTTCGGGTGTTCGAATCGTGCCGGCGCCCCGCATCAGCCAATCGATCAAGGGGCCGCTGATGTTGCCGTCCTGTACGCTGCGCAGCTGGTTTTCGCCAAGGTCGATGTGGGTATAGGACTCGGGCATGAAACCGATATGGCCTTGGATGGCCTCGCTTTCGGGCAGCGAATCCTCGTAGGCCCAGACCGAATTGGACAGCCGTTCGTCGCCCAGGATCACGTCATGATAGGTGGCGGTGCCTTTGAACGGGCAGAAGGTCTGCAGATCGGTCTCGGGGCCGAGGTCGACGCAAACGTCTTCGCGCGGCACATAGATGACCGGCGCCAGCCGCGTTTCATACATGACCTTTGCATTGGTGCTTTCGGCCAGAACAAGATCGTCGCGGTAGATCGCGACGCGGCCTGTCAGCCGCTCGATCGCGATTTCATAGCCTTTGGTTTCGGGCGGGGCGTGGACGTTCATCAACAACCTCCCGTGCCGGGTTTCTAAAGGATGGGCCCTACACGGCGGTTTTCCAAGGGGGGCAACGCAGATTTTACCGGTCGGGACCCGAGCCCGTCAGACCATCTTGATGACGTCCTTGTCGATCGACAGCATATAGCCTTTTTTGGCGATGTTCTTCACCAGCAACTCGCTGACCATCTGGTTGCCCAGCGCGTCGCGCAGCCGCTTGATGCGGGTCGCACCAGCGGCTTCGTCACAATCGCTGGCGTCTCGGCCCGAGATCATCGCTTCGATCTGGGCACCTGACAGAACTTCGTCGTCCAGCCGCGATTCGGCCAGCACCGACAGGGTCTCCATGGCGGCGGGCGTGAGTTTGAAATCCATGTTGTTCAGGTACACCGTGTTTTCCTCGCGGCTGATGAGCAGCGAGGTCACCTGGATGCCGGTGCGTTCGATCTGGGCCATGCGGCGGTTCAGTGCGGTCAGCATCACAAGAAAGACCAGCGCGGCCACAAGCATGGCGGTTGCAAATACCAGCAGCACGAAGATCACCATCCGGTAGCTGGCCAGCGTGTCTGCAAAGGCGGTCCCCGATTGGGCGAGGATTTCCAGCAGGCGGATCTCGGCTTGGGTGGTCAGATCGCTTTCGACGAACAGCCGCTCGACCCGCGCGTTGAAGGCGTTGGCGTCCGGAAGCGTCCAGAACAGGAAGGCTGCCGCCGTGATCAGGATGAGGACGATCGCCGCGATGCCAAAACCGACCAGCCGGGCCCCAGAACGCCGCGCCTCAGAAACGGAGAAAGAATTTTCCGGCATTTTCCTTCCTTTGATCCAGACCCTCGGGGCCAAAGACCGAGATGACGTTCAGCAGCGTCCAGCCCGACTTTTTCAGCCGCTTTGCAATCTCTTGCCTGGCTGGCCCCGGCTGGCAGACCGGGACCTCCATCACGCCATAGTGCAGGCGCAGCGGGTTGTCCTGTTTGGCCTTGTAGTCGGCATAGCACTCTGCCGCCGCAGTGGTGGCGAGAAGCGATAGCAGCGTGGATACCGCCAGGAAAGAGAGGATCTGTCTCATGGGCCGTATCCTGCGCATGGCTTGGTGCGATATTCAATATCTCAGGGGGGTTACACCAATGATATCGGATATCACTGGGCCGATATTGCCTGTCTTGCAGGGCCGGCAGCAAGGATGGTGCATCACTTCCGACGGTCGCAGACGCGGCCACGCAGTTCATCCGAAAGGACGTGTCCGATGCACAAGAAATTCATCGCCCTGGTCGTGTCGACCGCCATTGCCATCACCGGGATTTCGGCCTCGAAGGCGCGGGCTGCCGATGCCCATGACATCCTGGGCGGTCTTGCCGCCATTGCCCTGCTTGGCGCGGCCATCAATCATTTCGACAAACAGACACGGCCCAAGACGGTCACCCGTACCTACAATCACATATACACCCCGCCAAAAGTGCAACCACCTGTCCGGCGTCCACACCATGTGCGCCCTCTGCCGCCCCGGGTTGCGCGCTATGACTTGCCGCAGCAGTGCCTGCGGGTCTTCAAGCACTATTCCACAGAGCGTCCGCTCTTGGCGACGAAATGCCTGAACAAGCACTACGACTATTCGGCCAGCCTGCCGCAACAGTGCAAGGTCGGATTCTGGAACGGCAAGAAGGTCGAGCGTGCGTACGAGCCGGCCTGTCTGCGCCAGAAGGGATACCGCGTGGTTTACTAGTAATACGTTTCGAGCAGGAGCGGCGCCGTCAGACGCGCCGTGCGGGAAGGGGGCGGCGCCGATCGCCCCCTTCTTTTGTCTTGCAGACCGGGGCGAAACACGGTTTGCCAATGGCATGACGACTCCGAATTTCGAACTGGAACAGGCGCTGATCGCGCAAGGCTACCCCAGGATCGCCGGCGTGGACGAGGTGGGGCGCGGCCCGCTGGCCGGGCCGGTTGTGGCCGCGGCGGTCATTCTGAACCCGCAGGACGTCCCCGAGGGTCTGAACGATTCCAAGAAATTGACCGCCCGCCGGCGGCTTGCGCTGGATGCGGATCTGCGCGCCCGGTCCGAATACGCCATTGCCGAGGCCAGCGTGGCCGAGATTGACGACCTCAACATCTTGTATGCTTCGCACCTGGCGATGGAGCGCGCCGTGGCGGCGCTGAAGCCGGCGCCGGACTATGTGTTGATCGACGGCAATCTGATCCCCAAGGGTCTGACCGTGCCGGCGCAGGCTGTGGTCAAAGGCGATGCGAAGTCAGTCTCGATTGCGGCGGCGTCGATCCTTGCAAAGAATTGGCGCGATCAGGTGATGGTGGATTTGGCGCAACAGCATCCTGGCTATGGCTGGGAAACCAATGCGGGCTATCCGTCCAAACAGCATCGCGAGGCGCTGCAAAATCTTGGGGTAACCCCACATCATAGACGTTCGTTCAAGCCCGTCCACAATATCTTGTATCAAGAGTAAATCGTAACCCCATGATTCAAAAAAGAAATTGACGGCGAATCCGGTTTGACTCATCCTTGTCTCAACCAAATGAGCGCAAAAGCGCCGTGGATATTGAGGCAGAGAAATGACGAAAACCCAGACACAGGGCGCGGCCGCGCTCCCATTAAACACGATTCTTTCCGGCGACTGCATCGAGGTGATGAACAGTCTGCCCGAGGCGTCGGTGGATCTGATTTTTGCCGATCCGCCGTATAACCTGCAGCTGAAGGGTCAATTACACCGCCCCGACAACAGCCAGGTCGATGCGGTGGATGACCACTGGGACCAGTTTTCCAGCTTTGCCGCCTATGACAAGTTCACCCGGGCCTGGCTGAAGGCCGCGCATCGGCTGCTCAAGCCCAACGGGGCGATCTGGGTGATCGGCTCGTATCATAACATCTTCCGTGTGGGCTCGGCCCTGCAGGATGCGGGCTATTGGATCCTGAATGACGTGATCTGGCGCAAGTCGAACCCGATGCCGAATTTCCGCGGCAAGCGGTTCACCAACGCGCATGAAACGATGATCTGGGCCAGCAAGCGGGAAGGGGCCAAATACACCTTCAACTACGAGGCGCTGAAGGCGTTGAACGAAGGCGTACAGATGCGCAGCGACTGGGTGCTGCCGATCTGCACGGGCCACGAACGTCTGAAGGATGAAAACGGCGACAAGGCGCACCCGACGCAAAAGCCCGAGTCGCTGCTGCACCGGGTTCTGATCGGTTCGACCAACCCGGGCGACGTGGTGCTTGACCCGTTCTTCGGTACCGGAACCACCGGCGCAGTGGCCAAGATGCTGGGACGCGAGTTCATCGGGATCGAGCGCGAGGAAAGCTATCGCAAAGTGGCCGAAAAGCGCATCGCCAAGGTGCGAAAGTTCGACCGTGACGCGCTCGAGGTCAGCGCCAGCAAGCGCGCCGAGCCGCGCGTGCCCTTCGGTCAGTTGGTCGAACGCGGCATGCTGCGCCCGGGCGAGGAGCTGTATTCGATGAACCGGCGTCACAAGGCCAAGGTGCGGGCCGACGGCACGCTGGTGGGCGACAACATCAAGGGTTCGATCCATCAGGTGGGCGCGCATCTGGAAAACGCGCCGTCCTGCAATGGTTGGACGTACTGGTGCTTCAAACGCGACGGAAAAACGGTTCCGATCGACGTGCTGCGCCAGCAGATCCGGGCCGAACTGCACAACTGATCACACCCATACCGCCGGTGCCTGTGGCCTGACACATGGTACCACGCCTTGCCCCGCCGAACCCGGCGGGGTCTTTTGTTTTTGGCCCGGTGATGTTTGGATGGTCGGACCTCATATCCCGCTACAATGCGAGGGAGCATCAGCCAATGACCGACACCGCCGCCACCCCGTCCCGGTTCGGGCGGTTTTTCGTGACCACGCCGGACAGGTTCGATCTGGACAACAAATACACCGAGGCCGCGCTGGAACGGCACAAGCGCGAAGGGCTGGAACTGGCCGTCCGCGCCCGCTGGATCGCCATGGCGCTGACCGGTGTCCTGCTGGTGTTTCTGAACCCGAACTGGGATGTGATGTGGTACCATTTCATCCTGCTGCTGCTCTGCGGCAACGGCTGGTTGATCCGTCGCGCCGGCCGGGTGGGCCAATCCCGGATCGAGCTGTTGTTGATTTTCGCCGATCTGCTGATCATGACGCTGGGCATGATCGTCCCCAACCCGTTCAGCGACGATGTGCGCCCACTGGCGATGCAGTACCGGTTCGACAATTTTCAGTATTTCTTCGTCATCTTGGCCGCGGGTACGCTGGCCTATTCCTGGCGGACGGTGATCGCCATGGGCAGCTGGACGGCCCTGATGTGGACGGTGGGCTGGATCGTCGCCTGGGGGGTGGCCACGCCCATCCCCGGGCTCAGCGAGGCGGTCGCCGCCGCGTTGCAGGGCTATCCTGCCGTGGCTGAATTGTTGGACCCAAACAGCTTCATGGTTCCGATGCGCGTGCAAGAGGTGATCGTGTTCATGATGGTCGCGGTCACGCTGGGCGTGTCGATGCGGCGGCTCAATCGCCTGTTGATCTCAAACGCCGGGCTGGAACGAGAACGCGCCAACCTGTCGCGATACTTCTCGCCCAACGTGGTTGAGCAACTGAGCCAGAACGACGAGCCGCTCAAGCAGGTGCGCAAGGAAAACATCGCGGTTCTGTTCATCGACATCATCGGCTTCACCAAATTTTCAGCCGGGCGTGACCCCTATGAAGTGATCGAGGTGCTGCGGGGCTTTCACGCGCGAATGGAGGCCGAGGTGTTTCACCATCACGGCACGCTGGACAAATATCTGGGCGACGGTCTGATGGCCACGTTCGGCACTCCGGTTCCGACCCCGTTGGACGCGGTCAACGCCCTGTCCTGCGCGCGGTCGATGGTGGACATCATCGACCGGTGGAACCTGGAACGGCGCCGGGCCGGGGGAGAAGAGATCCAGGTGGGCATCGGAGTGCATTTCGGCCCGGTGGTTCTGGGCGATATCGGCGCCAATCGGCTGGAATTCGCGGTGATTGGAGACGCGGTGAACTTGGCCGCCAAGCTTGAGGCGATGACCCGCGAGATGGGGGCCCGTGTCGTGGTCTCGGACGAGCTGCGTGAACAGGCGCTACGGCAGGCTGATTCTGCCGTCGACCTGATGGCTGGGTTCGTCCGGCATGACCGGCAGGTGATCCGCGGGGTCGACCAGCCGATGACCATCTGGACGCTCTAGGCGCGCGGCATCGGCAGCTCTGCTCTGTTGTAGGGCCGCCAGTTGGTGATCTCGGGATAGTACTGTTGCCGCCAGGCCCGCACCCGCGGGTTCATCATGCGCCGCCACAGCGGCGGGATCATTGCCGCGACCGTCATCACCGGATAGCCATAGGGCAGTTGCGGGGCCGCTTCGGCAGGGTGGTTCTGCAGCAGCGGAAACCGCCGGTTGGGCTTGTAATGATGGTCCGAGTGGCGTTGCAGATTGATCAGCAGCCAGTTCGAGGCCTTGTGCGCGGCGTTCCACGAGTGGCGCGGCCGGACATGTTCGTATTTGCCGTCGCCCAGGTATTTGCGCGTCAGTCCATAATGCTCGACATAGTTGACCAGCTCCAGCTGCCAGATCGCGGTGCCCGCCTGAACCAGGAACAGCCCCAGCCCCGCCCATCCGCCGAGCAGCAGCGCCAGCGCCAGCATCAGCCCCTGCAGCCCCCAGTACCGCCAGAACGGGTTCGACCGGTCCGTCCAGCTCAGCCCCTTGCGCGCCAGCTTGGCCTTCTCGGCCTGAAACGCGGACACCAGGCACTGGCGCAGGACGCGCGGATAAAAGCGGTGGAACCCTTCGTTGTAGCGCGCGGTCACCGAGTCGCGCGGCGTGCCCACATAGCGGTGATGCACCAGCAGGTGTTCGGACCGAAAATGCGAATACAGCACCATCGCCAGTAGGATGTCGCCCAGCCACCGTTCCAGCCGGCCCTTCTGGTGCATCAGCTCGTGGCTGTAGTTGATGCCGATCGTACCCGAGATCACGCCCATCCCGAAGAAAAGTCCGATCTTTTCCAGCGATGACAGGTGTTCGGCGCGGGTGGCGTACCAGATCAAGCCATAAAGCGTGAAAAACTGGACCGGCACCCAGGCCTTGGTCAGCAGGACGTACCAGCGCAGCGCGTCCTCGGGCGTTTCGGGGTCGGCGTTTTCAAGGTTCAGCCCGGTCAGGCCGTCCAGCGCCGCAAACAGCCACCAGGTAGACAGCGGCACCAGCAGCACCCACCAGCCGCCGGCAAAAGCGGTGAACCACAGGATCGGGATCAAAAGGAAGGAAACCCAGAAGGGCAGGGCCGATTGCCAGCGCGACAGGGTGTCAGTCGGGATCATGGTTCAGGCTCCGAAACTCTGCCGTCAGGGTAATCCCGCCCGCTGCGTTTTCCCAGAGGTCGAACTGCCGCGCCATAGATCATGCGCCTTGCGCATCACGGTCGGAAGGTCGCTGGGGCGAAAGGAATGTTTGGGCGTCACCAGCAACCCCTCGGGGTTCACCTCCGCGGGCACGGCGGCGGTCCAGACGCGCAGGATAAGGTGGAAATGGGTAAAGGTATGGCGCACCTCGGCGGGCAGCAGGGTCCAATCGGCCGGAAAGGGCGGCGCCTCGGCTGTGTCCTCGGCCCAGTCCGAGCCTGGAAAGCCCAGCATCCCGCCCAAAAGCCCGGTCTCGGGGCGGCGTTCCAGCAGGATTGCGCCATCGGCGCGCTGCGCGATGTAGACATGGCCGATCCGGGTGGGTTTCGGCGCCTTGGGCGCCTTGCGCGGCAGGTCGGCCTGGGTTCCGGCAGCGCGGGCGTGGCACGGGTCTCGCAGGGGGCAGATGCCACAGGCCGGTGACTTCGGCGTACAGATCGTGGCACCCAGATCCATCACCGCCTGAGCATAGTCGCCGGGGCGTTCGTCCGGGGTCAGCTCGGCGGCCTTCGCCTTCAGCAGAGGCTTCGATTTCGGCAACGGGTCGTGGATGTCATGCAGCCGGGCCATGACCCGCTCGACATTTCCGTCGAGCACGGTTTCGGGGCGGTCAAAGGCGATGGCCGCGATGGCAGCGGCGGTGTAGGGGCCGATGCCGGGCAGCATCAGCAGCGCATCATGGCTGTCGGGAAAGCGCCCGTCATGCTGGTCCACCACCGTGCGGGCGCATTTCAGCAGGTTGCGGGCGCGGGCGTAATAGCCCAGCCCGGCCCATTCCGCCATCACCTCGTCGTCGGGTGCGGCGGCCAGCGCCCGGACATCCGGCCAGCGCGAGGTGAAGCGCAGGAAATAATCCCGCACGGCGGCCACGGTGGTCTGCTGCAACATCACCTCGGACAGCCACACGCGATAGGGGTCGGGCTGCACGCCCGAGGCCCTGTCGGCGGGGCTGACCCGCCACGGCAGGTCGCGGGCATGTCGGTCGTACCAGGCAAGCAGGCTGCGGCTCAGGTCGAAGGTGGCGGTGTCACGCAAGTTTTATCCATTTCTCTGTCGGGTTTCACTGGCGCCCGGATGCACGCCCATTACAATAGCGGCGCAGGAGTTGGAAACCAGATGCAACCAAGACGGTCCACCACCCGCGGGTTCAAACGCACCGCGTCCTTGCTGAGCGATCGGATCCGGAAAGCCGGTGAAAGCCGCGGCTTTGCCGTGTCGCGGCTGTTGACCCATTGGGCCGATATCGTGGGCCCCGACATCGCCGCCATCGCACGGCCGGTCAAGGTGGGCTATGGCAAGGGTGGGCTCGGCGCCACGCTGACCGTGCTGACTACCGGACCGCAGGCTCCGATGCTGGAGATGCAGAAGGACCGTCTGCGCGACAAGGTGAATGCCGTCTATGGCTACAACGCCATCAGCCGCATCCGCATCACCCAGACGGCTCCCACAGGATTTGCCGAGGGGCAGGCCAGTTTCGAACACCGTCCGAAACAGGCGAAACCCACCATCGCACCGGAAGTCGTTGCCGAGGCAGACAAAGTCACGCGCGAAGTTCACGACCAAGACTTGCGTGCTGCCCTTGAACGACTGGGCCGGAACGTTCTATCCAAACAAAAATCTCTGAGAAAGGGCTGAGAATGAGCCGTATCGCAACCGCAATCTGTGCGGTCATCGCCGTGGCCGCTGGCGGCTATTGGCTGACCCAATCGCCAAGCACCGTGCCTGTGCCACAACTGGTCGGCAGCGCTGAAGCGCAAAGCGCCGATCTGGACACCTCGAGCATCGTCGAGATGGTTCAGGGGGCCGAGGATGCACCGGTCGAGATCATCGAATATGCGTCCTATACCTGTCCGCATTGCGCGAATTTCCATCAAGGGCCGTACAAGCAGCTCAAGAAGGAGTACATCGACACCGGAAAGGTCAAGTTCATCTACCGCGAGGTCTATTTCGACCGCTACGGCATCTGGGCGTCGATGGTGGCGCGCTGCGGTGGCCCCGAGAAGTTCTTTGGCATCACCGACCTGATCTATCAGGGCCAGTCCGATTGGACTCGCGCCGGCGGCCCGGCCGAGATCGTGGAAGAACTGCGCAAGATCGGCCGTCTGGCCGGGCTGAGCAACGATCAGCTTGAAGCCTGCCTGCAGGACGGCACCAAGGCGCAAACCCTCGTCGCCTGGTACCAGAAAAACGCCGAGAAAGACGGCATCCAGTCCACCCCGTCCTTCGTCGTCAACGGAAAGAAGGTCGACAACCAGTCCTATGACGAGTTCAAGGCTCTGATCGAAAAGGAACTGGGCAACTGATGACCGGGCCACTGGCCGGTCTCAAGGTTGTCGAGCTGGCGCGCATTCTGGCTGGCCCCTGGGCCGGCCAGACTTTTGCCGATCTGGGCGCTGAGGTCATCAAGGTGGAATCCCCGGCCGGTGACGACACCCGCGCCTGGGGTCCGCCTTTCGTGACCCGCGATCAGGATGTCTCGGCGGCTTATTACCACTCGACCAATCGCGGCAAGGCGTCGGTGATCGCCGATTTCTCGACCCCCGAAGGGCAGGAGAAGGTGCGCGCGCTGGTCGCTGACGCCGATGTGGTGATCGAGAATTTCAAGGTCGGCGGGCTGCAGAAATACGGGCTCGACTATGACAGCCTCAGCCAGTTGAACCCGCGCCTCGTCTATTGCTCGATCACCGGGTTCGGGCAGACCGGACCTTATGCGCATCGGGCTGGCTATGATTTCATCATCCAGGGCATGTCGGGGCTGATGTCCGTGACCGGAGAACCCGATGGCCAGCCGCAGAAGGCAGGTGTGGCGATCACCGATGTGTTCACCGGCATCTATGCGGTGGCCGGGGTTCTGGCGGCGCTGCACCAACGCCAGCGTACCGGGCGCGGGCAGCATGTGGACATGGCCCTGCTGGACGTGGCCGTGGCAGTCACGGCAAACCAGGCGCTGAACTATCTGACCACGGGCCAGGTGCCGCAGCGCATGGGCAATGCACATGTGAACCTGGCGCCCTATCAGGTGTTCGACTGTGCAGACGGACACATCATTATCGCCACCGGCAATGACCGGCAGTACCGGCGCCTGTGTCAGGTGTTGAACCTGCCCGACATGGCCGAGGCGCCCGAATATCTGCACAACAAGGACCGGCTGGCCAATCGCCGCACCCTGATCGCACGGCTGAACGGCGCCACGGCGACCTGGGCCAAGGCCGACCTGCTGGCCGCCTGCGAGGCGCAAGGCATCCCCGCCGGGCCGATCAACACGCTGGACGAAGTCATGGCCGATCCGCAGGTGATCGCGCGCGGCATGCAGATCGAACTGGGCGGGGTGCCTGGAATCCGCGCGCCGTTCGTCTTTTCGGATGCCGATCTGAACCTGTCGCGCCCCGCCCCGAAACTGGGCGAAGACGACTAGGGCGGCGGCGCGGCCGTCAGCAACCGCTGACGCACGTCGTCGGCCTGATCCACCTGCAGGCGCACCGGCAGGGTGATGACCTTGCTGCGGAAGGCGGGCGGCAGGCGAACGGCGTCTTTTTCGGTGGTGACCATCTGCGCACCCAGCAACCGCGCCTCGTTTTCCAGCCGGGTCATCAGGGCCGGCGTCAGCGGCTGGTGATCGTCCAGCGCCTCGGCCCGCAGCAGCCGCGCGCCCTGTTGGCGCAGGGTCTGAAAGAACTTCTCGGGGTGGCCGATACCGGCAAAGGCCAGAACCGGAGTCTCGCCCCAGTCCATCCCGGTTTGCAGCGCCGTGACCTGACCGGTTGCGTGCGGAACGCCCAGCTTGTTGCCCCATAGCTGCGCGAACCGCTCCTGCGCGGCCGGATCGCCCAGCGACAGCACCAGATCGGCCCGTTGCAGCCCGACATCGACCGGCTCGCGCAGCGGTCCGGCGGGCAGGCACAGGCCGTTGCCAAAGCCGCGGGCCGCATCCACCACGACGATCGAGAATGTCTTGGCCACCGATGGGTTCTGGAACCCGTCGTCCAGCACGATCGCGGTGGCGCCGGTCTCGGCTGCGGCGCGGGCGCCGGCGGCACGGTCCTTGGCGACCCAGACCTCGGCGAAGGCCGCCAGCAGCAGGGGCTCGTCCCCGACCTGGGCGGCCGTGTGCCGCAATGGGTCCACCCGAACCGGACCTTCGAGCGATCCGCCATGGCCGCGGGTGACTACATGCGGGGTGTGATACGCATCGCGCAATTGCTCCAGAACCCAGATTGCCGTCGGTGTCTTGCCGGTGCCGCCGGCATTCAGGTTGCCGACGCAGATCACCGGCACACCCGGATCGACCCCGGGCCCAGCCGCCACCCGCCGGGCCGTGGCCCGCGCGTATATCCGCCCCAGCGGCGCCAGAAGGCGCGCGCGCAGACCGGGCCGGTCCGGAGGGGTATCCCAGAATTCAGGTGCTCGCATCGTCCATCCGGCCTTTGTCCAACTGGTCCTGAACCATGTCGATCAGCGTGTCCACCTGCGGGGCCCCCTCGGTCACCAGATCCCAACCGGCCAAGGCCATGTCGGCCGCCCGGTCGGGGGCCAGCAGATCGACCAACGTATCGCCCAGCTCGGTTGCGCTTCTGATCACGCAGGCTGCCGAGGCGTTGTCCAGTTGGTCGTAGATGTCCTGATGATGGCCCACGAAAGGGCCGTGAATGACGGCCGACCCCAGCGCGGTCGCGATGATCGGGTCGCAACCGACGCTGCCCTGCTCGAGCGATCGCCCTAGGAAGGTGACCGGGCACAACCGGTACCACAAGCCCAGCGTTTCGGGGTCGTCGCACAGGATCACCTGGGTCACGTCCTCGATCGGGTCGCCGTTTTCCCAGTTGGCGCATCTGAGATCCATGTCTTCGAGCCGGCGCCGAAGCGGGGCGACCTCGCCCCGGTCGGAGACATGCAGGACCATCGCCAGCCGCGGAAGCATCCGCATGGCCTGCCGATGCGCGCTCAGCACCGAGATGACCTCGCGCGGTTCCACCCAGGCCGCCAGCCAGACCGGGCGCCCCGACACCGCATGTGTTGTTTCGATCAATTCGTCCTCGGGCCAAGATTGCAGCGTCGGATTGATGCGCAGAGGCGGGGAAACCGACACTTTGTTCGTCGCCACGCCGAGTCTGCGGATCTGTCGTGCGGTTTCCTCGGACGTTACGTGGATGGCCTGAAAACAGTCGAAGGTGTGGCGGGCGATGTCGGGTACCCATTTCGCCGCCGGCGCTGCGCGGATATCCGGTTCGGCCTCGAGCAGGATCAGAGGTATTCCGGCGTCATGTGCGCGGATGACGAGGTTGGGCATGAGCCCACCGCCAACCCACAACCCGAGATCGGGTTGCCAGTGGTCCAGAAAGCTGCGTGCCGCGCCGGTCCTCTCGGCCGGAAGGCAGACGACAGGGGCGTCGTCCGAGGTCCAGCCGGTCAGGTCTGTCTCGGGCGGAGCGGTTCTGAGGATCGATAGTCCGGGCCGGGTCTGCTGCAACCGTCGGCAAAAGTCGTTCGCCGCGCGCAGGCGGCGCCGGTCGGCGATATGAAACCACAACAGTTCGCCCGCGGGGCGCGGGGGGGTGCCGTGATCCTGCGGTCTGGGTACACCCCAGGACAGCACCCGGTAGGCCGCGAGGCTGAGAGAGCGCTGTCTGCTCATGCCGGCAGGCCTTGGTCTGCAGGCGGTGCCAGCCGTCGGATCAGCAGCTCGTGCAGCCGGGGGCCGGCGGCCACGACGCCGTTCAGTCGCGGGTTCGGATTGTTGAACCGCAACCGGTCGCCGGCACGGTCCGAGCACTGCCCGCCGGCTTCGTGCAGAATCAGTTCGCCGGCGGCGATGTCCCATTCCCAGCTTGGGCGCAGGGTCAGCATCCCATCAAACCGCCCCTGCGCGACCAGGGCCATGCGGTAGGCCAGCGAAGGCCGGTAGGCCCGACGAAACGAGGGCGGTCTGGCGTCTTTCCAATGTCGCGGGTCGAGGCTGGGTTTGGCGGCCAGCACTTCGGCCTCGGATTCCGACCGGACCTGGGTCGCCTGAATCGGCTGGCCGTTCAACGTGGCGCCCCCGCCACGCTCCGCTGCGAACAGCAGGTCGCGCAGGGGCAGATAAATGACAGCCGCGATCACCTGCCCGTGCTCGGCCACCGCCAGCGAATGCGCCCAAGTGCTCGAACCTTCGGCAAAGCTGCGGGTGCCGTCGATCGGGTCGATGATGAAGACACGGTCGCGGGTCAGCCGGTCGGGGTTGTCTTCGGTTTCTTCGCTTAGCCAGCCATAGCCGGGCCGGGCGGCGGGCAGGCGCTGTTCCAGCATCGCGTTCACGGCCAGATCGGCCTCGGTGACGGGGCCCGCGCCTTGCGGTTTGTCCCAGCGCCGGGCGTCGCGACCCGAATACCGCGTGGCGATCTTGCCGGCCTCGCGCGCCGCGTCGATCAGCAGGAGCAGGTCAGTTTCCGGCAAGCGTCATCCCTTCGATCAGCAGCGAGGGCACCACCCGCGAAAGATAGGGGCGCGCGTCGTTGGCCGGAATGATCCGCATCAGCATCTCGCGCAGGTTTCCGGCGATGGTGCATTCGTTCACCGGATAGGCGATTTCGCCGTTCTCCACCCAGAACCCCGCCGCCCCGCGCGAATAGTCACCGGTGTTGGGGTTGATCGTCGATCCGATCATCGAGGTCACCAGCAGCCCGGTGCCCATGTCGCGCAACAGATCCTCGCGCGTCGCTGTGCCTTGGGTTAGACTCAGGTTCCAGTTGCTGGGCGAGGGCGGGCCGGACACGCCACGGGCGGCGTTGCCGGTGGGCGCCATGCCCAGCTTGCGCGCGCTGGACAGGTCCAGCGTCCAGCCGGTCAGAACGCCGTCTTCGACGATCGCCCGATGGGCGGTCGGCAGCCCCTCGGCGTCAAAGGGTCGCGATCCCGAAATGCGCGGGCGGTGCGGATCCTCGACCAGAGACAGGTGTGCGGGCAGAACCTGCTGGCCCAGGCTGTCCTTCAGCCACGATGCGCCGCGCGCAACCGCCGCGCCATTGCTGGCCGCCAGAAGATGCCCGATCAGCGAGGATGAAATCCGTTCATCGAACAGTACCGGGAACTGGCCGGTCTGCGGCTTGCGCGCACCGACCCGCTGCACCGCGCGTTCACCTGCGGTCCGGCCGATCTCGTCCGGGCTGCGCAGGTCGGTCTGAAAGGTGCGGCTGTCCCCGTCATAGTCGCGCTCCATCCCGGTGCCTTCGCCCGAGATCGCCACGCAGGACACCGACCGGGTGCTACGGGCATAGCTGCCCGAGAATCCGTTGGTGGCCGACAGATGCACCCGATGCGTCCCATAGGCGGCAGCTGCATCCGACACCTGCGTCACGCCCGGAACGGCCAGGGCGGCGGCCTCAGCGGCCAGCGCGTCCTGCATCAGCGCGTCGGCGGAAGGTGCGGGCGACGGATCAAACAGTTCCAGCGCGTCGCCGTCCCAGTTCCGCGCCAGTTGGTCGGGATCGGCCAGCCCAGAAAAAGGGTCTGCGGGGGCCTCGCGGGCCATGGCCACGGCGCGCTCGGCCATGGCTTGCAGTGCTTCGGGGCGGCTGTCCGACCCGGACACGATGGCCTGACGCTGGCCCAGAAAGACCCGCAACCCGACATCGATGCTTTCGGCGCGCTCGGCATGCTCCAGCTTGCCGCCGCGCACCTCGACCGAAACCGAGGCCCCGTCGATCACGATCGTGTCCGCCGCCTCGGCCCCGGCTTTGGCGGCCAGTTCGATCATCCGGGCGCTGATTGCTTCGAGTGTGTTGGTCATGTGGCCTCCGACTGCTTGCATTGGACCTAGCCTTCGACAGGCGGCCCCGCAAGCCCCAAGGCGGGCCGGGTCCGGGCGCGGCGGGTGCCAGAAAAACGCATCTGTCGGTGCAGGCCGCGCTGCACGAACCGGGCCTGTTCGACTGATCGCGGGGAGCGGTGCCAAAAAAAGGGCGCGGGTTCCCGCGCCCCTGTCTTTTGCTCTTTCAGGCCGGATTCACTTGATCCGCTGGCCATTGGCCAGGATCTGCCCGTCTTCCTTGAATTCGATGGTCGAATTCAGCGTGTCCGGCGCCTCGCCCGGAACCGCCATCATGCCCATCATCATGCGGGCGCCCATGGCATCGTTGTCCGACACCAGCCCCATTTCGATCAACTTGTCGATCAGGGCGTTTGCGCCCACCAGTTGCAGGTTGACCACCCCGGTCGGGATCGGCATGCCGCCGGTCTGTTCGGCGTTGGAATTGTCGAAGGTGAAATCGCCGTTGCCAGTCAGCTTGGCGCCCACCAGCGAAACCAGCAGCTCGTTGATCTTCAACGAGTGCAACTCGGCCGGAACGGCGTCGGCCTTCTCCATCGCTTCGGCGGCGGCCGGATCGAAGATGTTCAGCAGGACCTTGGCCGTACCGGTGGTGTCCAGCGCGATGGTCGCCGGATCTCGTGGCAGGGCGCCGGCCGGGTCGAACATGCTCCACAGAATGTCCGACATGGTGAAATCGGTCAGGTTCAGGGCCAGGGCAAACGGTTCGACCTCGCCGCTGTCCTGAATTGGAGCCTCAAGTTTCAGGCCCGCCTTGGCCATCGCAAGTTCGATGGGAAACGGTACATCGGCAGAGGTGACCGACAGCTTGGCGTTCTTCTGTTCGACGTCATAGGCCAGACGCTGCGCATCGATGCTGGCCGCGAAACGGCCGCCGTCCGAGCTGCTGGCCATCGAAAACGCTTCGCCTTCGCTGGTGCCCTCGATGCTGGTCTGGCCCGCCACATAGGTGAAGGCGCCGTCAAAGGCGAATCCGGCCTCATAGGCGGCCTGGACATCCGCCAGGCTGAACCCGGCCGGGATCACGTTCCGGCCCTCGAAGGCCAGTTGCTCGAGCTTGCCGTTGATCCGGCCTTGTTCGCCGGTTTCCGGTTCGTTGAAATCCACCTCATAGGTCAGATCGGCGGCGGTGAAGGTCTGATCGACCGTTCGCCCCTCGCCGATCACCATGCGCGACGTGCCGGCCAGATCCGCCAGGCG